>JADFQR010000289.1 GCA_022561735.1 Chloroflexota bacterium
GGAGCAGGCTTTCGCTTGAGGACGTTCTTTACGAGCGGGACCTTCCGAAACACTCTGTTTTCGTGGGTGATGAGTTCGAGATCGAACTCCGGGTGACAAACGCGAAACCGCTGCCGATACCCTGGCTGCGGATCGCTGACACCGTGCCGATCGGCCTTGAGGTGAAGGACGCCCAGATGGCGCGCTCCAACAGCAGGGCTGCGCTGGAGTTGCGGGAGTCGTTCAGCCTGGCCTGGTACGAGCGCGTCCGCATGCGCTACACCGTGAAAGCCCTGCGCCGCGGGTACCACCAGATAGGCCCGGCGACGCTCAACTCCGGAGACATTTTCGGCATGTTCCCGCGGACACAGGAAATGGCGCCGCCGCGCGACGGCGTTCTCGTGTACCCGCAGACCGTTGAGTTGCCTGACCTGGAGTTGCCGTCGGGACGGCCCATCGGCGATAACCGCGCCACAACCGCGTTATGGGACGACCCGAACAGGCCAAGAGGTCTGAAAGAGTACGTGCCGGGCGATCCGATAAAGACGATCGACTGGAAGGTCACTGCGAGACTCCGGCAGGTGTTCGTTCGCACGTTTGATCCATCGGTCACGCAGTACGCCGTCGTTGTGATGGATGTATCAACAACGGATTACCTGTTCACGGGCTACTCGCCACGGCTGCTGGAGCGGGCGATCGTGGGCGCAGGATCGATCGCTACGCGCTCGATGGAGCTCGGTCACCGTGTGGGACTGGTCACAAACGGCGTCTCGCTCAGGCCGAATACCCGGATGGTGATACAGCCGTCCGCGAGGCCGGGGCAACTTGGCTCGATCATGGAAGCTCTGGCGATGATCAGGCCGGTCGCTCCGGAGCGCATCGAACGGCTGCTGGAACGTGAAGCGGCCTGGGCCGTCCCGTACGGGGCGACCATCGTGATCGTGTCCGCCGTGCTGAGCCGCGGGCTTCTTGACGTGGCGGACCGCCTGGCTGCATCCGGCCATCCGACACGTGCGATCTACGTAGGCCGGGGCGACGCGCCGGAGGGCACGGACCGCGTGCCGGTGCGGAATATGGGTGACCGTTTTGACCTTCCGATCCCCTCAGCGCCCATTCCCACGATAGGTGACGTGTTCTCGGACGATTCCAGCGACGATTTCGACGACGAGGCGCAACGGGAACGTGGCGATGTCAGCTTTGAACGGTGGAGTATCTAGCATGGGCGGGCGGTGCAGGCAGAAACGTAAGGGTGTGCTCCGATGAATGACGGCCGTGGCCTGCTGATCATGTTTTCCCTCTGGGTGTCCGAGAGCGCCCGGATATTTGCGTTTGCAGCTATTGCCACGTTGGTTGTCGGGCTGGACGCGGCGCCGCTTGCATGGGTCGCTGTGGCGGCGATTATGGGCGTCTCGATGGTGGCCAACTGGGTGGTCGGCGGGGCCAGGGGAGACATGGTCACCCTGGCGATAGTCCAGGCGCTCGTGGGACTCCCTGTGATCTACCTCGCGGCCGCGGCGCGGGCGATCGGCGCAGATTCCGGACTGGACCTGGGTTGGCCCGTGGCCTTGACCGGCGGCGAGTTGGGCGGGGAAGCCGTATTCGGCGTGATCCTGGCGTTGTTGCTGGCCTTCGTTGCGTGGCTGCGCGGCGCGGTTCTCCTGAACTCGGACGAGCCGGAAAGCGAGCAGCGCACCATCTTTTACACCGGAGCGGCGGCGCTCGGAATCCTTCTCGTGCTTGAGAGGTTCACCAACTCGGACGTTGACGCCCGGTTCCTCATCCTGCCGTTTTTCGCCAGCGCCCTCGCGGGTATGGCGGTCAATCACCTGGTCACAGCCCGGAGCGGGAACCGCGGTTCAGCGTTCTGGGGACGGTTCATGACCATGGCGGTGAGCGGCGTCCTGTTTTCGGCCATCGCCATCACCGCCCTTGCCGTGCTATGGAACGACGCGATTAAGGCATTTGGCCACGTGGTGGGCATCGTGGCCGGGTGGATTCTTATAGCGATCGCCGCGCCGTTTGCACTGGTGGCGATGGGGGCGGTATTCCTGATCGGGCTCATCCGGGGGGAGGGCGGTTCTGGAGTGCAATTGCCAACGGATTCCGGCCTTTCCCTGGAACCGAGGGATCGGACCGGGGAAGCCGGGGACGGCGGGTCGGACGTGTTTGCCATCGTCGTGGAGGCGCTCAAATATCCCCTGGCGATCGTCGTCCTACTTGGCATCATTTTCGTCCTGTACATGACGTTCAGACGTTATATGGGGAAGCGGCGGAAGCACTTCAGCGACGACCGCGAGTCTGTGCGTGGTGACGCTGAGGCCGGCAAGGACATGGCC
>JADFQR010000290.1 GCA_022561735.1 Chloroflexota bacterium
AGGGAACCGAGAGCGCCGGGCCCCTTCGAGAGCCTCAGGGAACCGAGAGGCTCGCCCCTTCGAGAAGCCTCAGGGCGCTGGAGGTTTGATCGGTCTCTGCCGCCTACCCCGGCGCAACTCCGCACAGGCGTGCCAGGTCGCGATCATTGGGCGGACCCTCGAAGTGAACCCGTACGGCCGGCATAAGCGCGTCCGAAATGCCGGTTCCCGCGTCGCAGAACGCCGCCTGCGTTTTCAGAATCCCGCCGTTGACTGTGGCGATATTCCGTGCCGAAACAGCGTCCAGGATGTCTTTTTGAGCCCTCAACGTATCTGTGAAGAACCGTACCAGACGGTCGTGGTCCTCGCTGAGCTCATCGGGCGGGTTAAGCGACCTCACCTGGTCCAGCGCGTTCTCCACTGTGGCGACGATATCCGGTGCGACCCGGGTGACCACCTCGAACGCGTCATCAGGGCCAAGATTGAAGGCCAGGTAGCCGGGACCGAACTGCGTAAACCGGACACGGAACTCCCGAAGCACCAGGTACAGTGGCCCCCGGTAGGAGTCTTGCAGCAAGCCCGGCTCCGGCGCACGCAACGCCGATGCCAGGCCGGGAAAGGCGATCGCCCGTACGGGTGGTGAAAGTCCGATGGCGGTACTGACCGCGATTTCACCGGTCCCTAATTCAATGTTTGAGACGACGAAATGAACCGGGTCGACCTCATCGATCGCTTTGCCGATCTCCCGGTCCAACCGCACGGCCTCCGCAAGATACCGGAGAAGAGCCACATGGTCGGCGGCGAATCGCTCCGGCGGCTCGACAGGGAGCAGTACATTCTGCACCGCCTCGAAGGCGGTACCGGCGCCGGCCCCCTGAAGGGCTTCTAGCAACACGCGTGAATCGGAGAACTGCCGGCTCAGCGTCTGGCCGAAAACGGCGTTGCGGCTACGGAACTCTTCGTACGCCGCGTCTATGGTGTTCAGGTATGCGGCCTCTTCGCCGGTTAGACCACCGAAAAGCTCTCCCGCCGCCACGGCCTCCTCCGACACGAGCACAGTGTCCCGGAAGGATTGGGATAGACCGGCCATCAGGTTCCGCCGCAGCGTCGTGAACTCCACCTGGAGTGTGCGGCTCGCGAGATCGTCACGGGCCTCCGCCGCCGCCAGCTGCCTCTGCAGCAGCTCTACGCTGTCCCTCAGGAACCTCAGCAGTCGATCATGGTCCGTTGCGTACCCTGTGGGCGCGGCCAGCGACTCCAACTCCCCGATCTGACTCTGCGCAGCCTCGATGGCCTGCGGCAACGCCTCTTCGAGTAGTCCGAGGACCTCAAGTGCAGGCGGCGCGTCCTCCAGGGCGGCGAAGATCTCTTCGTTGCGTCGGTCGGCCGACTCGCTGAGGGCGCGAACCGCGGTGAGGTATAACTCATCTGGAGATGGCTCTCCGACCGCAGCACTAGAATCCGCCACGGCGGTCGCCTCCACCTCGATGGCATCGTCGCTGCTACAGGCGACAGCGGCGAGCGCGACCAGGGTCAGTCCGAGGAACGCCCATCGCCGCGAACCGTCCTTCCAGTTACGCATGACCTCCCTTTCCGGCAACAGGACTTCCGGTTGCCGAACCGTCGTGAAATGACGCCGGGGTCACACACCCCGGACATACGCGCGTCGTTTGGGCTGTCGCACCCGCACCATCAGATGCGATTCGGTCTCAAAGGATTTTTTCACCCATGAGCACGGTGCCGAGGACGCGTCCCGCTGAAACTTGTGGGCGCGGTTGAGTCGCGCTGCCCGCCGAGTTCCCGGCCTACCCGAGCATCCTCCCTAAAGCGTCAGTTCCAGTATGTACAGCCCGCCCTTGAAGCGATCGATGGCGTAGATCAGGCCGTTTTCGTCCCAGTACACGTCGTTGATGTTGACCCCGTTCATCCCCTCCGGGTACGCCGGTATGTAGTAAGCCACCTCTTCCGGGCGGAACGGGTCGCTGATGTCGTGGACGCGGACGCCGCCGTTGAAGTAGGACCCCACGATCAGCGTGTCCGAGCGCATCGAAAGCGGCCCCGGCTTGTTCTCGTGCAGGTTGTGGGCGCCGTATCTGCCATCGGTGTCCTTGAACGGCTCCGGGTCCGGCAACGGGAGGGTGCTGATGATCACCGGGTTCGTCTCGTCCCGGGCGTCCATCACCCATACAAGCTTCGGGTGGTCGGCGGCGTGGTCGACGGTCGACTCGTCGCTCACGATCAGCAGGTCGCGGTCGAACAACGGCAGCACGGTGTGTGTGAAGCCCGGGAAGGGCGGGTGGTAGTCCACCCGGCTGATCATGGTTG
>JADFQR010000034.1 GCA_022561735.1 Chloroflexota bacterium
AGGCCGCGAATGTACAAAAACCTGAAGTTGCGCCATGACGTGATACAGGTAGCGCGGACCTACATGGCCTCCAACGGTTTCCTTGAGATCGAGACCCCGATCCTGCTCAAGTCCACACCCGAGGGCGCGCGCGACTACGTGGTGCCAAGCCGGATCCACCCGGGCAAGTTCTACGCCTTGCCGCAGTCACCTCAGCAGTTGAAACAGATACTGATGGTGTCCGGGGTGGACCGTTACTTCCAGTTCGCACACTGTTTTCGTGATGAAGACCTGCGTGCGGACAGGCAGCCGGAACACACGCAGCTTGACTTCGAGATGTCGTTCGTAAACCAGGATGATGTGTTGCAGGTCCTGGAGGAGCTGTACACGACCATTCTGCGCGAGACCCGTCCGGACCTTGATGTGCCCACTCCTTTCCCGCGTATGACTTACGCGGAGGCGATCGAGCGCTACGGGAGTGACAAGCCGGACCTCCGGTTTGGCATGGAGGTGTCCCGGCTGACGGAGATCGCGTCAGGTTCCGGATTCGGCGTGTTCGAATCTGTCGTCGCTTCCGGCGGGGCGATCCGGGCGATAGTCGCACCGGGCTGCGCCGGTTACAGCCGCCGTCAGACGGACGAGTTGGTGGAGTTCGTGCGGAGCAGCGGCGCCTCGGGCTTGATCCCTGTGCACATCTCCGAGAGTCTTGAAAGCCTGGATGACGCCACGCTGGACGACATCCGCTCGCCCATCCGGAACCATGTCTCGATCGAGACCCTGAAAGAGATGGCGCGTACGGCCGGCGCCGGGCCGGGCGACCTGATGTTGATCATCGCCGGGACTGAGAAGGTCGTGAACGTGGCCATCAGCAACCTGCGCACCGAGATGGGCAGGCGGCTCGAGCTTGCGGACCCGGGCGTGTTCAAGTTCGCCTTCGTGGTCGACTTCCCGTTGTTCGAGTGGGACGATGACCGGGATGGTTGGACCGCGATGCACCACGTGTTCTCCTCTCCGCGGCCGCAGGACGTAGAACTCCTTGATACCGACCCCGGCGCTGCACTGGGCCAGCTTTACGACCTGGTCTGTAACGGGGTTGAACTTGGCAGCGGAAGCATCCGGATTATTGATCGCACGGTGCAGGAGAAGGTGTTCGAGCTGATCGGTCATTCAAGGGACGATGTCGCCGAACGCTTCGGGCAACTGCTGCGCGCTTTTGAGTACGGTGCGCCGCCACACGGCGGAATGGGTCTGGGACTTGACCGGATAGTGATGCTCTTAGCGGGTGAGGACAATATCCGTGAGGTGATTGCATTCCCGAAAACGCAGGCAGCGGTAGATCCGTTGTTCGACGCGCCCGCCCCGATCACCCAGGAACAATTGGACGAACTGTCGATTCGCGTAATCGAGTCTGGCGGATAACTGCAAGCCACGGCAGGTATCCGCCCCGGTGCCGGATGCCGGGCTATCGCGGTGATATAATTCTGACTCCCCTGCAATCGTGAACATCAATCGCGAACGGAGGGAAAATCGCGCCACGGGAGAAATCAAAATTGAAGGTCACCCAGGACGAGGTCGTGGACCGGCAAGCGCTGCTCCACGTAGAGGTAGACGACGAACGGCTGGAAGCGCACCTGCAGCGCGCCTATAAGAAGCTCGTCCAGCGGACCACTATTCCCGGGTTTCGCAAGGGCAAAACGCCACGACGCCTGTTCGAGCAGATGGTCGGTCGATCGGTGCTTGTCGAGGAGGCGCTTGAGACCCTGGTCCCGGACGCCGTTTCGGCGGCGATCGAACAGGAAAAGATCGATGCCTATGGCACGCCGAGGGTTAACGTCGTTGAGTCGGAACCGGTTCCAAAACTGGACATAACGGTTCCTCTGCGTCCCGCGGTCACCGTGGGCGATTATGCCGGGTTGGGCCTGAAGGAAGAACCGGAAGAGGTCACGGACGAGCGGATCGACAAGGCCGTGGAGCAGGCTCAGTTGAGCCAGGCCACATGGGACCCTGTCGAACGACCGGTCGAGGTCGGCGATCTCACGGTTCTAACGGTCGAGGGTAAGGCCGGCGATGAGGATGTTCTGAACGGCGATAACGTTGAGTTCATCCTCAGCGCGGATTCCCAGACGCCCCTTCCCGGGTTCACGGAACAGGTTGTTGGCATGGAGGCCGGGCAGTCCCGGGAGTTCTCGCTGGATATCCCCGAGGACTTTCCGGGAGAGCAGGTCGCCGGCAAAACGGTCAACTGCAAGGTCGAGTTGTTCGAGGTCAAGTCGCACAATGTTCCGGAAGTGGACGATGACCTCGCTCGCAGCGTCGGGGAGGGTTACGAGTCCATTGAAGAGATGCGGGCCGGGTTGCGCACCCAGTTTGAGGAGGCGGAAAGCGTCACCGCCAGAAGGCAATTCCAGGAGCGAATCCTGGACGCCCTGTTGGAGACGAGCGAGTTCGACATCCCGCCGCTGATCGTCGAGCATGAAGCGGAGCACGTTCTGTATGACCAGCAGGAAGCGCTGGCGCGCTACCAGGTCTCGATGCAGGACTATATGCAGAACGCGGGCAAGAGCAGCGAAGAGTTGCTCGAAGAGGCCCGGGAGTCCGCCCTGACACGGCTCAGGCGCACCCTCCTGATCGAAGAGATCGCAAGGATCGAGGAGATCGAGGTCACGGACGAGGATGTGACGGCCGAGACGGATACGATGCTCGCCGCCGCAGGACCAGACGCCGATCGCTCGCAGGTTGAGTCGGACGAGGCGCAATCATCGATAAGATCAATGCTGTTGAGACGAAAGTCCGTCGAAAAGCTCGCGGAGATAGTAGAGTCAAAGGGAGGGACGTCCGCGAGGACCGCGTCCGCTACCTCCGGCGAGTCAGCGGATGCCGATACGCCTGAGAGCGAAGAAGAGGGCGCGGACGATAAATCAGAAGACTGATCCCCGGGACCGGTGGTCACTCAAGCACGAATACACGGCACGTATGCAGCATCGGAGCCAGCCCGTACTGCTCGCTTGTAGCCCTGTTGGCCGGAGTCTGCCGGTCATCAAGATAAAGGATTCCTGAATGCTGATGAGGCCCGAACATTCAATGCAGCGCCCTGAAGATATCGTCCCGATGGTTATCGAGACGGGAGCGCGCGGCGAACGAGCCTTCGACATCTATTCGCTCCTGTTGAAGGAACGAATTATTTTTCTTGGCACGCCGATTAATGACCAGGTGGCGAATGTGATCGTCGCCCAGTTGTTGTACCTGGACCGGGAGGACCCGGACAGGGACATCAACATGTACATCAACTCGCCGGGCGGGGTAATTTACTCCGGCCTTGCGATCTACGACACGATGCGGATGCTACGCGCCGAGGTTTCGACGATTTGCGTCGGCGCCGCTGCGAGCATGGGCACGATACTTCTCGCCGCCGGGCAGAAGGGCAAGCGTTACGCGCTGCCCAACTCCACCATCCACATGCATCAGCCCATGGGCGGTGCGTCAGGTCAGGCCAGCGATATCGAGATCCACGCCCGTGAGATTCTGCGCCTGCAGGACACACTCAGGGGGATTCTCGTGGAATCCACGGGCAAGTCGTACGACACGATTGCCCGCGATACCGACCGCGACCGGTTTATGACGGCGGAACAGGCGGTCGAGTACGGTCTCATTGATGAGGTGCTCCGGAAGCCAGAAGACGCTGCAGAGGGGGACACCCAGGCGGCTGATTAAATTATTCACGACCATCCAGCTCGCCGCTACGCCGGTCCAGGCGCTTTGAACGCGCATGGGGCGACGGCGGCGAAGGTCCGGTAGAGGCGATGACAACAACCACTCCCCAGGGCCCAGAGGGTCAACCGCCCGAGACTTACGTCTGTTCCTTCTGCGGCAAGTCGCAGCAGGCGGTGCGGCGGTTAATTGCAGGTCCGTCAAAGATATTCATTTGCGATGAGTGTGTGGACCGTTGCCACCAGATCATCGCGGACGATGAAACGCCGGTTAAAGCAACTCCCCACGGCCTGCCCCGGACCCCGCGCGAGGTGTTCGAAAAGCTGAACGAGTACGTAATCGGGCAGGAGCGGGCCAAGCGCGTCGTAAGCGTGGGCGTGTACAACCACTACAAGCGTATATGGCGCCCCGGCCCGGACTCTGACGTAGAGCTCCAGAAGACAAACATCATGCTGGTCGGCCCGACCGGGTCCGGTAAGACGCACCTGGCGCAGACGCTCGCCCGGATTCTGGATGTCCCGTTTGCCATTACGGACGCCACGCCGTTGACGGAAGCCGGATACGTCGGCGAGGACGTGGAGAACATCCTTCTACGTTTGATTCAAGCGGCAGATTTTGACATCTCGCGGGCCGAGCAGGGGATCATTTACATAGACGAGATCGACAAGATCGCCCGTAAGGCGGCGAACCCGTCGATCACGCGCGACGTCTCAGGTGAAGGGGTGCAGCAGGCGCTCCTGAAGATACTGGAGGGCTCGGTCGCCAGCGTTCCGCCACAGGGCGGGCGCAAGCATCCGCACCAGGAGTTCATCCAGATCGACACGACGAATATCCTGTTCATCCTGGGCGGCGCTTTTGAAGACCTTGACCACATAATCGAGCGGCGCCTCACCTCAGGCACGACGATGGGCTTTGGCGCCACCGGGGTCAAGCGTCAGAGTGAGGACGATCAGGACCAGATCTACACCCTTGTGACGCCGGAAGATCTGCTGGAGTACGGTTTCATACCGGAGTTCATCGGCCGCGTGCCGTTGTCCGTCGGACTGTCCGACCTGAGCGAATCGGAACTGGTAGATGTACTCACGGAGCCGAAGAACGCGCTCATCAAGCAGTACCAGTTGCTGTTCAAGATGGATGAGGTGGAGCTGGAGTTTGAGCAGGCTGCGCTTGTGGCGATGGCGGTTGACGCCAAGAAGCGCCGCGCCGGCGCCCGTGGACTGCGGGCCATTCTTGAAGAGACGTTGCTCGACATCATGTACGAGATTCCATCGATGGATTCGGTGGAACGCTGCGTTATCGAGGAGCGCACGGTCACTGAAGGAGCGCCGCCGTTGCTGCTAGATGGCGAGGGTTCACCGATCGAGTTCAAGATAACGGAACGATCTGCGGCGTAATCCCGGGCCGGACGTTTCGTCCGGCTGACGAGGGAACACGGGGCTTCGATTTACGGTGTCTGGCCCCGTTTTCGCGTAACGGCGCAGAGCCGTTCCCGGCCCTCTATGTCCGGGCCAGGACAGACTCGATCTCGTCCGTGAGGTCCAGCGCCACGGTGTCTTCCGCAGCGTTGAGTTCTATCCGGCCGTCCTCGATCGCGCCAAGCGTGGCGACCAGCAACGGCCGTTCCCGCTCCACTCCCCCGGCACGTATCTCCTTGAACAGGGCCAGGTCCTCACCGGGGTCTGCCTTGAGTTCCTCAATGGTTCTGCCGCCGATACCGGACCACGCATCCCGGTATCGAGGCCCGTTGAGCGGGAAGCGGCAGTAGGCGACAACGGGGCCGAGGTCCAGATCCTCGGTGGCGACGTGGATCATCACGCCGGACTCGTCAGCGCGGCTGCGGATCAGCTCCCAGATTACCTGGTCGATCATGCCGATCGGTCCTCCAGGCAGCGCAGGATGGAGGTTCACCATGATGAAGTGCCGGCACAGGACCGGGGCGATCAGCATGTAACCCGCCGTGACCGAGACATCGACCGTGTAAGGCCGGAGCAGGTCCATCACCGCCTCGTCGAACAGACCTCGTAGCTCGGCCCAGGGGCGTCGGCCATGTTCGGTCCTGAATCGTTGCGACGATAGCATGACGAGCGGGATGCCACGCGACTCGACCAGGTCCAAAAACCGGTCGGTACCTTTGTGTTGCCCGTGTTCACGGTTGACGAACACGAACTGGATCTGTGCGTTGAGTCGGCCGGAGTCGATGGCGTCCAGGGTGGCCGTTAGCAGCCCCCGGGAGCCCTCCCCGCGACCGGTCGAAAACCAACCCAGTCTGAGCGGAACCCGGTTCGCAGGCTGATCAGCGCTAGTCGTCAACGTCGTCGGATTCGTCCCCGAATTGGTCTGGGGCGTCATCAGGGGCGTCGTCTGGCACGAAGCGCATCTGTTCTGCGAACGCGGTCTGGAGGCGTGTCACCTTCAGCTCGGTTGCAGACAGCAGCTCATTACAGCGTTTCGCGAGGCCCATGCCGTCTTCAAACAGGCGCGTCGATTCATCAAGTGTGAGCGGGCCCGCCTCAAGATTGCGGACCATATCCTCAAGTTTGGTGAAGGCGTCTTCGAAATTAACCGGTCCTGGATCGCCGTTGACACCGGCATCCTGTCGCGCTTGTCTGGGGCTCATATCTGGTGAAATCCTGCTGTCTGTGAACCGGCACGACGACCGTGACGATTCACTGTGCTCAGGTTATCAGCGAGCGGACGGTCCGTCACCGCGTCGCGGTCGCAACGATCGAATTTCTGCGCTCACCTCGCCATCGGCCAGCGCCAAATCCAGGGAGTCACCCGGGGCCAGGCCAGCGATGGATTTGATGGTTGCTCCGTCTTCTCCCCGGACGACGGCGTAGCCGCGCGCAAGGATGGCGGACGGGTCCAGCGTTGACAACTGGCGTTCCAGTGAACGGAGTCGTTCACGGTGGATGTCCAGTGACCGTCCAACCGCCTGCCCTGCAGCCCGCAACAGGTCATCTACGCGCTGCCGCTGCATCCGTGTGTCCGGGGCCAGGAACCCGAGCCGGTCAACGGCCTGCTCCAGGCGCATCCGCTGGTCAGAAACGAGACGGGACGTCCTGTCCGAGAGGGTCTGGGCGAACCCGGCGACGGCTGCCGTCAGTTCACGGCGGTCGGGAGCGACAAGCTCCGCCGCTGCGGAAGGGGTGGGCGCTCGCACATCAGCGACGAGATCGGCGATGGTGACGTCCGTCTCGTGGCCGACGCCGCTGACGATCGGGATATCGGAGGCAAAGATGGCCCGTGCGACTATCTCTTCATTGAAGGCCCACAGGTCTTCTATCGAACCGCCGCCGCGGGCGATGATTATGACGTCAATGCCCGGTTCAGAGTTCAAGGCGCCGATGGCGTTGACGATCCCGGGAGCCGCAGAATCGCCCTGTACAGGGGTCGCAGCGAGTACGAGTTCCGCCAGCGGATACCGTCGCTGCAGGACGTTGGTGATGTCCTGGATAACGGCGCCTGTGGGAGATGTGACGACACCGATGCGGCGAGGGAATCCCGGAAGTTCCCTCTTCCGGGCGATGCCGAACAGTCCCTCTGCGTCCAGTTGTCGTTGCAGTTCCTCAAACGCCTGCTGGAGAGCGCCAACGCCTTCCGGCTTGACCTGGTCGACGTAGAACTGGAGGTCGCCGCGCACGGTGTAGATGGAGATACGGCCGTGGGCGAGGACCTGGGCGCCGTCCTGCAAGAACTCGGAACCACGGGCCGGCCTGAACTGGACGCAACGGATGGCGCCCTCTGCATCGCGGAGCGTGAAGTAGTGGTGGCCTGACCCCGCCCGTACGTGGTTTGAGACCTCGCCGGTGACCCACAGGTCAGCCAGGATGGGGTCTGCCTCAAGTAGGTCCTTGAGATAGTTCGCTACCTGGGAGACCGTAAGGGCCGTTTGCGTCGTCACGAAACCTGCCAGCGGATGTTGTTTTCGATGGGACGGTCTCCCTCACATGGCCCGTTGTCCGCGTTTACTTGAGGTCTCAGTCCTGACCCGATGAAGCGATGCGGAAGGATAGTCGGTGTCCTGTCACAACCCGGTGTGATCGCCTGGAATCGCCGGTCATTCCCGTGCGATCGGGAATCCGGTGAACGCTCCATCCGGCGAACGCTTGCTTGATCCCGTCCCGCCAGTCCGCGGCCGAAATACAGGCCACCGCTCCGGGATCGCGTCCGCACTGCCGTCACGTACGCGTGCACAACCTGGACACACCCCGGCCAGTTCCGCGCGCGGCCTGGAATCCCGCCTTCGCGCGAATGAGATGAATGTCTGCATTCTTCAAGTTCACCCGGTCGTTACGAATCAGGCGTTGCATGGGCAGGAAATTCTGAAGATGACGCCTATTTGCTGACGCGCTCCAGGTAGTCACCCGTTCGCGTATCCACCTTGAGCATGTCGCCAGCGTTGACGAATAGCGGCACGGTGACCGTGATTCCGGTCTCAAGGGTGGCCTGCTTGGTAGCGCCGGTCGCCGTGTTGCCGGCCACCGCCGCCTCGGTCTCCGTCACCTCCAGGTTCACCGTAATCGGAGGTTCCACCTGGATAACGGCCTCTTCATAGAAGAGCACGTCCAGGCTTTCGCCCAATTTAATGTATTTCATCGCGTCGCCGAGCACGTCCTCGGTTATCGGGAACTGGTCGTAACTCTCGTTGTCCATAAACGTGTGGATATCGCCGTCCGAGTACAGGTACTGTGACGAGCGGCGGTCCATCGGCGCTGCGGTCAGTTTCTGATTGCCCTGGACCTTGCGCTCATACACGTTGCCGGTTTTGACGTTACGCAACTTCAGGGTGAGGGTCGGCGGGGCTTTCGGCGCCTGGCGATGCTGCCATTCAACAATGATGTACACCTCTCCCTCGAAGAGGATGCTCATGTTGCGTCGAATCTCACCTGAGCTGATGGTCATTCTGTGGTCCTTGAAGTGTCTGGGAAGTAGCTGGAATCCGGCTGGAATGTAGTTGGCCCGTCCGGCGAGGTTCTGAAAATCGCTTGCTCCTGGTGGTTGAATCCGCTCTGGTCGTTGGCCCGGGCGTTTGACGGGCGCCAACACACCGGGGCGGTGTGTGGCGCTACGTATCGATCTTCGGGGCGTGGCTGAGCACGCGTGCCCTGCCGTTCTCCAGCACCACTATGTCCTCGATCCTCACGCCGCCCCAGCCTGAGATGTAGATCCCGGGCTCGATGGTAAACGTCATTCCATCCCTGAGTTTATCTTCCACCCGGGAAGCTACCCACGGCGCTTCGTGGACTTCGAGTCCGACACCGTGGCCGAGGCTGTGTCCGAAAAGCTCGCCATAGCCCGCCTCAACGATCACGGCCCTCGCCAGATTGTCGACCTCGGCCCCGGTCATACCGGCCTCTACGCTCTCGATCGCCGTCAGTTGCGCCGCCAGAACGGT
>JADFQR010000291.1 GCA_022561735.1 Chloroflexota bacterium
AAGTTCAGGTTGATCCCTCCGGCCACGGTGACCATTTCAGCGATCGACTGCACGCCCTGGCGGAGGATGTTGTCCGCCATCCTGAACCCGGACTCCATCGTCACCTCTTCATCGCAAATGATGAGCAGGCGGTCGTTGGGGATCGTGATCAGGGTGTCAACCTTGTCCTTGAGACGGGCGATGCCTTCCTCGGCGTGCTTGGCGCGACGCCGTCCCTCGAACGCAAACGGCCGGGTAACGACGCCCACCGTGAGCGCTCCCAGCTCACGGGCCGTCTCGGCAACTATCGGCGCGGCGCCGGTGCCGGTCCCGCCGCCCATCCCGGCGGCGATGAACACCATGTCAGCGCCCTCCAGGATCTCGCGGATTTCATCCCGGTTCTCCTCGGCGCAGGCCTGTCCCTTCTCGGGATCTCCGCCAACGCCAAGACCGCGCGCCGTCTCGTCGCCAATCCGCAGCCGGATCGGAACGTCGCTACGTACAAGCGCCTGCGCGTCCGTGTTGACGGTGATGTACTCGACCTCGGGAAGGCGGTCGCGATACATCCGGGAAACGGCGTTCGATCCGCCTCCACCCACGCCTACAACCTTGATTTTCGCCACTCCGATGTTGTCGGGTGTCGCTTCGATCCTTGCGTCCATATTTGAAAGTCTCCTGGCACACATTTACGGGCCGACGGTCTGGGTCTGCGTCCGTTCTCGCCCGTTGGGCCCTGATGATTTTGGGATGATTCTGGAATGTTTCTGGGAGGTATTTGGCCGACGCCCCGGCCGGGGGGTTGGTGTGATTTGTTAAGCCGTCCGGGCCCTGCCTGAAAGCCTGGCCGTGGACGGCCTCTGTTCGTTCAAACGGAGACCTCTTCGCGGGCGCGGTTGCCGCTCGCGCTGCCGGTTGTTGAGGATGCTTCTCCCCGCTTTCGCCAGCCGGTGAACGCCCCGTACCAGCGACGGTCGCTTCCGGACGTCTCAGCGCTGTTGCTGGCCGGGACGCCCAGGTGCGAGCCGCGCGGGAGATTGCGCAGTCCCCACAGCAGCATCCCGATGCCGGCGCTGAAAGCCGGGTCCTGGTACTTCTCGTCGAGTCCGGCGAGCGGCCTCGGCCCGGCCGTGCGGACGCGGCCCTGGAACACGTAACGCGCCAGCGCCTGCATCCCGTCCAGCTTCGCCCCGCCGCCGGTCAGAACGACGCGGTCTATCGGCACATTGGCGAGGTGCGGCGTGGTCAATTTGCCCTTCACCAGCCGGAACAGCTCTTGCGCCCGGTCCTTGAGAAGCTGACCGAGCTCTCGTTTCGTCAGCAATATCGGGCTGTCTACACCCTCTGCCAGGGTGGTGATGGACAGCTCTTCACGCATCGAAGCGACTTCCGGCGTGACCGATCCGGACTTCCGTTTCAGCGCCTCCGCCTCTTCAAACGATGTCATGAACGCCAGTACCAGATCGTTCGTAAACTGCCATCCGCCCACCGGCAACACCGCGCTGTGCACGATCTGGCCGCCCACGAACACCGCGATGTCCGTGGTGCCGCCGCCGATGTCCAGCAGCACCACGCCGTCATCGCGTTCCGTCGTGGTCAGCGCCGCCTCTGCGGAAGCGATCGGCTCGACGATCAGATCGGCGATCTGAACCCCGGCAGACTCCACAGCGGAACGCAGGCGGTTGATGCTCTTGATATCGCCCTTCACCACGTGTGTGTGGGCATGTATCTCCCGGGCGTGCATCCCCAGCGGCATCCGTACAAGGTGCCGGTTATCCAGGGCGTACCCGCGCGAGATGACGTGAAGAAGTTGTCCGCCGTCCTTTGAGGCCAGTTCACGAACGGTCGCGAGGGCGGCGTCCAGGACCTCCTGTGTGATCACGCTCTCGGACGTGCTCTCGCGGACCAGGTCCCACCTGTTATCGGATTCAATGTGGCTGCCGGACAGCCCGACGTATGCGGACTTGATGGTGAGATCAGCCTGGCGGGAGGCTTCCCGGACGGACGCTCGTATCGCCTCCGTTGTCGCCTCCTCGTCCCGGACCATGCCTTTGCTGAGGCCATCGCAGGGCGAGACACCGACACCGGCTATCTCCACGCTGCGGTCAGGACGCTCACGCCCGATAACGGTCACGACCTTCGTCGTGCCGACATCGATCGCTGCTCTGTAGTCTTCCTGGATCATTTTCGTGTTCCCGTCAGATATCCGTTGCCAGATTTTCCAGAATCGCCGGTCGCCCTCTGTCCGTTCCCTGCGCCTGAGTGGGCACGCATCGGCCGGGCCATGTATCGACCGGGCCACGTATCAGG
>JADFQR010000292.1 GCA_022561735.1 Chloroflexota bacterium
CTATCACGAAGTCCCACTCGTCTTCGTCCATGTCGATCACCGCCGTCCGGCGTAGAACGCCCGCCGCGTTCACCAGGATATGAACAGCGCCGAACTCGGACAGCGCCCGTTCCACAAGGGCAGCGACATCGGACGCGCTGGTTACGTCGCCGCCTACGGCGATCGCATTGCCACCGGCATTACGCAGCGCGTCGGCAGCGGCTTCGGCGGCGTCCGTCGACAGGTCATTGAGCACGATCGAAGCACCCGCGGCGGAAAGACGCTCCGCGACTGCGCGTCCCATGCCCCGCCCAGCGCCCGTTACGATGGCCACCTTTCCGGCAAGTTCATCAGGGATAGCCGCCGGGAGTCGTGCGGGATCAAAATTCAAGCCTGACAAGGTCAAATCAGGCCGAGCTCTGCGCCGACGTCCTTGAACGCCTCCAGCGCTTCATCCAGCTCCGCACGATCATGTGCGGCGGACATCTGGACGCGGATACGGGCCTCACCCCGGGGCACGACCGGGAAGCTAAATCCGACCACAAATATCCCGCGCCGGTTCATCGCTGCGGCCATCTCCACCGTTTTGAGTTCGTCCCGAAGCATTACCGGGACGATCGGGTGGCTGCCGGGGATCAACTCGAATCCGAACGCCGTCATGCGCTCACGGAAATAGCGCGTGTTGTCCCACAGCTTCTCGCGTAGTTCAGGTTGCCTCTGGACCAGTTCCAGCGCCTTAAGCGCGCCCGTCACCACCAGCGGAGGCAGGGTGTTGGAGAACAGGTACGGGCGTGATCTCTGGCGGAGGTAGGCGACTATCTCCGAACGCCCCGTCGTGAAGCCGCCGGAAGCTCCCCCGAGCGCCTTGCCGAGCGTGCTCGTGATGATGTCCACCCGATCCTCAACACCGGCCTCTGCGGGCGTTCCGCGCCCACCGGGGCCGACGAACCCGGTGGCGTGGGAGTCGTCCACCATCACCATCGCATCGTAACGATCGGCCAGGTCACAGATCTCCCTCAACTTTGCGAGATCGCCCTGCATGCTGAACACGCCGTCCGTGGCGATAAGCCGGAAGCGGGCGCCCGCCGTCTCCTTCAGCTTGATCTCAAGATCGGCCATGTCGCTGTGCATATAGCGCTTCCGGTCCGCACGGCAGAGCCGGATACCGTCGATGATCGAGGCGTGGTTCAACGCGTCGCTGATTACCGCGTCCTCACGCCCGAGCAGGGTCTCAAACAGCCCCGTGTTGGCGTCGAAACAGGAGCTGTAGAGGATCGTGTCCTCCGTGCGCAGGAAACGGCTGATTCCTGCTTCCAGTTCCTTGTGGATGTCCTGCGTGCCGCAGATGAAGCGCACAGACGCCATGCCGTACCCGTGCGTCTGCAAGCCGGCCGCCACGGCCTCGAGTATCTCCGGGTGGTCGGCGAGCCCGAGGTAGTTGTTGGCGCAGAAGTTGATGCGCGGGCCGGCGTCCGTCGTGACCCGGGCGCCCTGCGGTGTTTCGATCACCTGTTCATCTTTGAACAGGCCGCTGGAACGGATTTCGTCCAGTTCGCTATCGAGCCAGGACTTGATCGCTGAATAAGCCAAGAAGCTCTCTCCCTGTGCGGCTTGATGTCCGGGCTCACGATTCGGTGTCCGGCCAGGTGGCCAGCCCCGGGTTCGGTTCCGGGAGTCGTTCTCGATACGCTGGAGAAAACGCCGCTAACTCACTTGTCTGAAGCAGATCGTCGGACGCGAGCCGGGGTTCACTCCGCCTTGACGATCTCCTCCTCCACCTCGAGGTCGACAGGAACGTACTCGCGCCAGGGCTGGAACTGGAGTACGAACTCTTTGCCCTCGTCCAGGGAGCCGAGGCCCTTCACAGACCGACCGGGTTCGTACCCGCGCGTTGCGGCAATCGCCTGGATACCGCGTTTCATCGACCGAACGCCGCCCAGGTTTATCTCTTCGCCTTCATCTGTGAGCAGGGTCAGGTCGAGTCCCTTGGGGCGTTCTTTCCAGTACATGCGCATGTGTTTGAATCCTCCAAATATTGGGCGAACTATTGGGCGAATTATCAGGGCGGATGAATCGGGTAGTTGATTACTGATTGTTTGAAAAACTATGGGAGAAGCGGCAGCACCCTGTCCAGCAACGCGTTGCCGACATCGAACTTGTCCATCAACGGCATCTCCTCCGGCTCGCGATCCGGGTAGATGAAGGTAACCGCGTTCGTGTCGGTTCCAAACCCGGAATGCTCGGCAGATACGTCGTTCGCAACCACCATGCTCACACCCTTTGCGAGCAGCTTGGCCCGGGCGTTG
>JADFQR010000035.1 GCA_022561735.1 Chloroflexota bacterium
TTTTCCGGAAGGACTTTCTGACCGCCGGCAAACGAGCCAGTATTCCATGCTGTCCGCCAGCGCCAGCCAGCTTGCCTCAAGGATGTTTTCCGAAGAGCCGACGGTGCTCCACGTTTCATGCCCGTCGGACGACTCGATCACCACCCTGACTATGGCGCCCGTGCCCGTGCCTTCCGCGACCACGCGAACCTTGTAATCGATCAGCCGTACGCACTCAAGTTCCGGGTATGACTGCAGAACCGCCTTGCGCATGGCGTGGTCCAGTGCGTTAACCGGGCCGTTGCCCTCGGCCGCCGTATGCAGCACCTCCTCGCCGATGCGGACCTTGATCGTCGCCTCGGATAGCACGCCCCCGGACGGCGAACGTCCCGGCTGCGCTGACTCCGACAGACGCGCCGTCCGACGATTTTCAACCAGCACCATGAAGTCAACCAGTTCAAACGGCGCTTCGTAGTTGGGAAGATAGCGACGGATCAGCAGCTCAAACGATGCCGCCGCTCCCTCGTACGAGAACCCGCGATTTTCCTGCTCCTTCAGGAGTTGCACGATTCCCCGGACATCATCGTCCGTCAGCTCTTCTTCCAATCCCAGGTCGCGGATGCGACGCATCACGTTTCCGCGCCCGGACAGCTCGGAGACGACGACGGCGTTGCGATTGCCGACGGTGCCCGGTTGCACATGCTCGTACGACTCACGCCGCTTGTTCACGGCCGCGGCGTGCAGGCCGCCCTTGTGGGCGAACGCGCTCGCCCCAACGTAAGGCTGAAAGGCGTGGGGGGACATGTTCAGCGTCTCGGCGATGAACACGGATGTGTCGGTGAGAGTGGCGAGTTGCTCGTCCGAGATCACATCGACGCCGAGCTTCAATTTCAGGTTGGCGATGATGCTGGTCAGGTTGGCGTTGCCGGTGCGCTCACCGTATCCGTTGATACATCCCTGTATCTGGCTGGCGCCTGCCAGCCACGCCGCCATCGACACGGCCACCGCCGTATCGGTGTCGTTATGCGCGTGAATGCCGATCCGCACGCCGAGCGGAGCGGTGAACTCGCACGCGGCTTCCACGATTTTCGATGCCTCATCGGGAAGGGTTCCGCCGTTCGTGTCGCACAGCACCACGGTCTCGGCTCCCGCTTCCGCTGCAACGCGCAACGTCTGCAGGGCGTAGTCAGGGTCGAGCTTGTACCCGTCGAAAAAGTGCTCGGCGTCGAACACGGCGCGTCTGCCCTGCGCAACCAGGTGCGACACAGAGTCCGCAACCATGTGCAGGTTCTCCTCGATGGACGTCCCGATAATATTCCGCACCTGCCATGCAGACGCCTTGCCGACGATGGTCACCAACGGCGTCTCGGCTCGCAGCAACGCCACGATGGCCGCATCATCCTCCACGCGCCCGTCGGCGCGCCGCGTGCTGCCAAACGCGGCGAGAACCGCGTTCTTCAGGTCCAGGCTCTGCGCGCGCTTGAAGAACTCGTCGTCCTTCGGGTTGGCCCCGGCAAACCCGCCCTCGATGTAGTGGACGCCGAGCGCGTCCAGTCGCGCCGCGATCGCCAGCTTGTCGTCCACCGATAACGAGATGCCTTCTTGCTGCGTCCCGTCCCGGAGGGTGGTGTCGTATATCTCAAGCTGTCCGGCCATCTCATCGCCTCTTGTTTTCACGTGCGCCGGACCCTGCTGCCCGGAATGACGTGGGTGACTTTTGACGGGCACAAAAAACCCGTCCCGGAAAGGGACGAGCAAGATTCAGGCCCGCGGTACCACCCTAATTCCCGCCCGGTATTCGCCGGACGGACGGCTCGGCAAAGGCGCACTTCTCCCTGCGTTTCACGCTCCCGGGGAAGGATGCCTCCGTGGTATGTAACGGGCCACGACCCCGGCCAGGCCTACTCAGATTCTCGCTTTTCGGCTGGCTGCTGCGGAGGGATTTTCTTCCGGACGGGCCGTGCCTGCTCACACCGTTTCAGGCTCGCTCGACGCCCCGGGACCGGACTACTCGTCTCCGTACGGCGTGCGGACAATGTTTCGATCAGCCTCGCGCGCCACGCTTTAGATCAGGCTAGCACCGGTACCACTGCATCGCAACGAAATTCGTAGCAGCCGTTGGATTCCTTACGGAAGATGCCTGTAGCGATCGATACGCTCCCGGGGGCTCCTCACGCGCAAGTGATGCCTGGGAAGAAGATAGACAGCGGCGCCCGGTCTCGATTCTGGACCACAGCAAATCCGGCCCCCGCGCCGCCCCCGTGTATGGCACCATCTGATCGTGACCGAGGCTCCTCCCATACACACCGATGCCGAATACCTGGACAACCTGTCCCACAAGGTCTTTATATCGGGCTTTTCCGACGCGCCCGTAAAGGTCAGATGGCCCCGGATACGGGAGGTGTTCTATGCGTTCGACCCCGGCACGGTGGCCGAGATGCCCGGCCTGTTGATCGAGCATGTCCAGCAGGATCCCGGCGTGATCCGGAACGGGCGCAAATTACGGGCCACCGTCGCGAACGCGTCGGAGTTCGTACGGATACATGAGGAGTTCGGCTCGTTCCACGACTACCTGCGTTCGCTGGACGATCTACCGTACGAGCGGCGGGCGCGCGATATCAGCCGGCGGTTTCAATCCGTCGGGCCGAACACCGTGTATTACTTCCTCGCCGATGCCGGCGAACCTGTTCCGGAAGATAAGCCGGAAGGGGTCAAGTCGAAACGCCGACCGTTTAGCGATCAGCAAGTTAACGGAGCTTGAAAAGTGCCAGATAACGGCCTGAAGATCGGGGCGAACCTGAGCGATGTGGCGAAGACAGCACGCCACGCGAAGCTAGCCGAGCAGCTGGGGTTCGATTTCGTCGGCGCCGGTGAGCACGTGATGCGAAACGACCCACCGGGGCCAACCCAGCTTGCGCTGTCAGCGCTCGCCGTTGCCGCCGGCGCCACCGAACACGTTTCGCTACTCAGCTCAATCGTGATCGCTCCGCTGCACCACCCGGTCATGCTGGCCAAAGAGGCGGCGGTTGTAGACCTGGCGTCGGGCGGCCGGCTGATCCTGGGCATCGGCGTCGCGGGCGAGTTCCCGGCCGAGTTTGAGGCGATGGGAGTGCCCCTCAATCAGCGCGGCTCCCGGACAGACGAAGCGATAGAGATCGCCCGCGCCATATGGGCCGGCCCCGACGCCGAGCACCACGGTAAGCGATTCGATTTTGAAGGTTTTTCGCTGGCCCCGCCGACCGCGCGCCCCGGCGGCCCGCCGATCTGGGTCGGCGGACGCGGAGAACCCGCCATGGAACGTGCGACGCGCGCTGGCGACGGCTGGCTTCCGTACCTGTTCACACCATCCCAGTACGCCCGTGGCGCTGGCCAGGTGAGGGACCTGCTCGAAAAACAGGGGCGCGGCGACGATCCTGATTTCGGGTTTGGCCTGCACCTGATGACAGCGCTTGGCGCAACGCATGAGGAAGCGCGATCAGCCGCGGCCAAAGGGCTTGCCGAGGCGTATCGTTACTCTGGGAGCTACGAGGACCTTGCGGACCGGTACGTGCTGCTCGGCCCGCCGGATGAGGCGGCGGAACGCATTGCTGAGTACAGGGAAGCCGGCGCCGGGCATATCCTGTTGAGCTGGGTTACTCCGTTCGATCAGATCGATGACCAGATTGCCCTCGCCGGAGAAGGGTTGTTGCCTCTACTACGAGATTGAGCCCGGGACCGATGACCGTTTCAGGCCTCGCCTCTAGCGGTCTGTGATTCTGAGAAAGTCACCGGGCCGTGTATACGTTGTCCCGGAAGTCCACGGTGTATAAGTCGATTCCCGGTCGAGCCGCGCTCACCGTTCCCACGGCAACCCTTTTCCCTGCAATACTTCCGGGTCGCCGGGGCGATATTTAGAATGACGTTAATCTGCGGGAGCGGGAGCCTGAGCCGGTTCCCGTGATCCGGGACCTTATCTGGACGGGGAGAGCTTTGCCTGAAGATCAACACGTGGACCTTGGGCTTGTCGATTCGATCGATGTCGAGACCTTCGGCCAGCCGGGCCAGCGGACGTTCAACGTCACCGCCGTTAGCGCTCGCGGCCGGGCCGTCGTGTGGTTGGAGAAGAACCTGCTTCTTCAACTGACGCTCGCCATTCGGCAACTTCTGGAGCAACGGAAGCCGCCGAGCTCGCCCGCGGTCTACGTTCCCGAGTACGCGCATACCGGTGATCCGGTGTCTGTCGAGTTCAAGTCAAGTGACATGAGTTTGCGCTACGACGAAACGTCCGATGTCTTCACGATGGAAGCAATCGAACCGGGCGACCGGGACGATGAAGACAGCGATCAAGAGGAACAGGTAGTGGTCCAGTTCAGTTTCGGGCGTTCCGCTGCTGATCGGCTTTCCGAGGAAGGGCAGAAGATCGTCGCCTCCGGCCGCCCCTTCTGCCCGTACTGCCACGCCCCGATCAACCCGGACGGTCACATCTGCCCCAGGTCGAACGGCCATAACCGGGTGGAGAGTTCCCTGGATTGAACGGGTGGGCGCGTCACTCAACGATCTCCCGGGGACGGTTCGGAATTCGATGACGCTTCAAGACGCATTCAACGCACCACGTGGACCAGGCCTGAAAGGCCGGTCTGAGGACGAAGTGCTTGAGATGCTCATGACGTCTGAGATCGCTGAGATCGGCCTTCATCCCAACGGCTCAAACTATGTGTTCATCGTTCGCCTGGAGGCGGACGTCGATGGCGATGTGCCGGTGCTGGGGGTTTACAAACCACAGTCCGGTGAACGGCCGCTCCGGGATTTCCCGCGCGGACTGCATCGTCGTGAGCGGGCTTCCTACGTCCTGAGCCGGGCGCTCGGCTGGCCCGCTATCCCGCCGACGGTGATCCGTGACGGTCCGCACGGCGAGGGCAGCGTCCAGTTGTTCATTCACGCCGACACGAACGAGACCTATTTCACGATGCGCGGCGAGCAATCCGGGCAGTTCGAGACTATCGCCGGGTTCGATATCCTCGTCAACAACGCTGACCGGAAGGGCGGAGCGTGCCTCAAGGACGCAGACGACAAGGTGTGGGCCATAGACCAGGGTCTCACGTTCAACTCAAACGCCCGGGTCCGGACGGTGATGTTTGAGTTCTGCGGCCAACCGTTCAACCCGGACATGATCGAGGGCCTGAGGAAACTCCGACCCGAGCTGGCGGAGGGTTCCGGCCCGAGCGCGGAACTGCACGAGTTGCTCTCGACGGATGATGTGGACGGTCTGTGCGAGCGGATCGACCGGCTGTTAGAAAAGCCTGTCTTTCCGATGCTGGATGAGTATTACAACGTCCCGTGGCCGCTCATCTGAAGGCGGTCAAATATGCTGGTTTCCAGTGAAGCGGCTACGAAAAAAGCCCCCGCTTACACGCTGGGACTGGTTGCTCACGACGATTGCCACAGGTCGGGGAGCAAGCGCCGCCCTATGTTCGGCTTCCCGTCAGCCGGTCGTGGCGTCGTGTATGCGGGACCTGGTTCGTCCCGGAGGGGCTGTGCCGGAACAGCTTTTAGTCAGCGACAACCTGGCCCACGGAGGCGGCCTTGAACGGAAGCGCGACCACCTCGACCTGCCCTTGGTCGCTCTCCAGCGTCGTGCCTGGCTCGGCGTGTCCCTTCCGGATGTATGCCAGTGCGATCGCTCGTCCGAGCGCGGGGGATGTGACCGCAGATGTGACCTGTCCGACAACACGATCACCGGTGCGGAGCGACGACCCGGCGCTGAGATGAGCCCCTTTTCCTGAACCCGTGTCCGGCGGTCCCACCAACCCCACGAGCCGTCGCTGGAGCTTGTCATACGTGTCCAGTCGCGCAATTACCTCCTGCCCCATGTAGCAGCCCTTGGTGAAGCTCACATAGGGTTCAAGACCTGCCTCAAGCGGGTTTACACGATCGGACAGCTCGCTTACCGGTGATGGCAGGCCGCGTTCCACACGGAACACGTTGAACGGTTCCTCGCCCACAGGAATCGCTCCGGCGGCTACGAGCGCATCCCACACGTCCACTGCGCGCTTGGTGTCATCAACAAGGACCTCGTACGAATCCAGCGATGGGTTGGAGGCCCGTAAGATCTCAACAGCGACCCCGCCGATCTCGGCGTCGATCACACGTCCCGTCTCCGGCAGCGGAACACCCAGTCCGGCGGCCTCCGGGCCTGAGATCGTGATCTGCGCGGAGTCGTCGGTCGATATCTTGAACACGCAGTCCTCGCCGAAGTTGTACCGGTCCAGCCAGTCGGCAACCGTCTCTTCAGCCCCGGCGTTTGTGATGAGAATGCTTTCGGTCGCAGAGTGCCTGATGACCGTAATCAACTCCAGCACGCGCCCGATGTCGGACGTCAGAACGGTGACGACCACGTCGCCATCGGAAAGGCCGACAGTCTCGTTGGTTGAAAACCGGTTGATCAGGTCAAGCGCGTCGCTGCCGCTCGCGATCACACGCCCCAGGTGGGAGCGATCCATGATCGCCACGCCCGTGGAGAGTGCGCTGTACTCGGCGTCAAAGTCTCCGAAGCTGGCCGGCACATCCCGTCCGGCGACATCGTGGAGACGCGCTCCCGCCTTGCTGTGCCGGTCAGATAACTGCGTTCTGCTGGACATGGCCAGATGGTACCGCCCCGGAGTCACAAACAACCCGGAGGGATGCGACCCGCGTTCCCTCTGGTTCTAGGTAGAGAACGAGTCGCCGCAGCCGCAGGTGCGCTTGGCGTTCGGGTTTCTGAACACGAACCCCTTGCCGTTCAGGCCGTCCGTGAAGTCAAGTTCCGTCCCTGCCAGGAAGATGTAACTCTTCTTGGGGATATACAACTCAAGCCCGAAATACTCGATTACCTTATCGTCCGCGTCCGGACCAGCCACGATATCGAGCACGTACTCCAGGCCGGAACAACCCCCGCCTTTGACGGCGACCTTCAGGCCGAACTCGTTCAGGCCGTCGCGGGCGGCAAACTGCTTCACCTTTGAAGCAGCCTTCTCGGTGATGAAGATCGTATTCGCAGGGATTGTGGGTTTTGTGGCGCTGACCAACGGGACCTCCCGGGACTACCGCCCCGGTTCAAAATACCGGGGTTCGACGCACTTATGCGCGAAATACTCGCGCTTATTCTAGCTCCGAAGCGGCAGCCGGTCAAAGAGATGGGTGCCTCGGACATTGCCACTAGAATGAAGTGCTGCCGAAGAGAACGGTCAGCATTGAGAAGAAAACCTCCCGGATTCCTTGACCACACCAACCCCGAGAACACGTTTTTGAGTCAGCAACAACACAGGCCCCGCATCGTGGTGATCAATCACCAGGCGGCAAACATCCACAGTGTTGGCAAGGCGCTTGAGCGTTGCGGAGCGGATGTCGAGATCACGGATTCTGCGGAATCGCTGCTGGCGGCGGACGGGGCCGTGCTCCCGGGCGTCGGCGCGTCAAACGCAGCTATGCGCGCCCTGGGTGAACTAGAACTAATCGAGCCCATCCGCGAGTTCGTGCGTTCCGGCCGCTCAATGCTGTCCGTATGCCTGGGTATGCAAATACTCTTCCCGGAATCTGACGAAGGAGAACTGGCCGGTCTTGGCCTTGTTGATGGACGGGTGGCCCGGTTTGACGTTGACCGTTCAAACGATGGCTCTCCGCGCCTCAAGGTGCCGCACATGGGCTGGAACACTGTGCGATTTACGGCCCCCGACGCGGAACGCCACCCGGTGTTCCGGGGGATCCCTGACGGATCGTACTTTTACTTCGTTCACAGCTACCACTGCCTGCCGTCTGACCCGGGCGACATCGCCGCGACAACGGACTACGGCGGCACGGTGTGCGCCGCAGTGGTGAAGGGGGAACTGATCGCAACGCAGTTCCATCCCGAGAAGAGCGCTGAGCTCGGGCTCAAGATCTACTCCAACTTTGTACGCCACGTCGCCAAAACGGCTGCGGCCCGGGTGGCCTGATCGATTGCCTCAGTCAAGAATCACATGAGCAGCGCCTGATGGAAGTGATCCCGGCGATCGATCTGCGAGACGGCAAGTGCGTCCGGCTTCACCAGGGCGACTACGCGCGCGAAACGGTGTTTGACGACGACCCGTTGGCCGTGCTCCAGCGCTTTGAGGACGCCGGCGCGACACGAATCAACATCGTGGACCTGGACGGCGCCCGCGGGGGCGTCCGCGCGAACGCCGGCCTTGTCGGCGAGATGGCGGCGGCGGCAAACGTTCCGCTACAGGTCTCGGGCGGGATTCGTGATGCTCAGGCCGCTGCGGAACTGGTGAAAATCGGCGTCGCCCGTGTCGTGTTCGGCACGGCGGCGGTCGAGACCCCGGACGAGGTCGAGTCCGCGGTCCGTGAACTGGGAACCGAGCGCGTGGTCGTGGGGATCGACGCACGGGACGGCGTTGTCGCCACTCGCGGCTGGACTGCGTCCACGGGTAGACGGGCGCTTGATCTTGCCCGTGAGATGACGGGGATAGGCGTGTCCCGCATCCAGTACACCGACATCAACCGTGACGGAACCCTCGCACGGCCGAATTTCGTCGCGGCTTCTGAACTACTGGACAACACCACCTGTCGTATCCTTATCGCTGGCGGCATTTCCTCAATCAGTGACCTGCTCAAGCTTGACGAGCTTGGCGTCGAGGGGGCGGTGCTGGGCCAGGCGATATACACCGGCGCCATAGATTTAGCGGAGGCCGTCTCCGCTTTGCAGGCGCATTCCTGAACAAACACCGAGATTCATATATGCCCACAAAATTTCCGGTTGAACGCGCTGATATTCTTCTTTCCAGGTCGAACCCCGGCGTAGTTGACCCGAATCTGCTAATCGCCGAGCTGCCGCTCCGGCCGTTCCAGATAGTCGCGGACATCGGGTCCGGACCGGGATATTTTTCCATCCCCCTCGGCAAGTACCTGTACGACGGGAAGGTATACGCCGTCGATGTCCAGCAGGGCATGCTCGACATCGTGGAGAAGGAGGCGAAAGCCGTCCACGTGAACAACGTCGAGACGGTACTGTCGAAGGAGACCAAGATT
>JADFQR010000293.1 GCA_022561735.1 Chloroflexota bacterium
GTCCGCGTCCCACACCCCGGTGTCCGGATACTTCCACAGGTCACGGGTCAGCGGGTTCTCGTCGTCAAATATCCCGCTCGCCATCCGGCTGTTCAGCAGCAGCCCCTCGATGCGCCAGCCCCGGAATGTGCGGCCCCTGTACGTGGGCTCACCGTTTATCAGCCAGTCCTCACCGTCGATCGATACTCGGGTCTTGCGCTCTGGCACAGGCTCTGCCTGCCTTTCTTTCCTCGATAACCCCGGGATAACCCCGGGCAGAACTCCGGAGCGTCCGAAATCCTTGAAGTACGGGAAAATCAAGAATGTAATCATTCTTGAATCATTGTCGTGGCACGATATCCTACGGCGCTTCGAAGCGTGTCCCGGCCCGTCTTCTTGCCCACTTCCCGCCATTTACAACGAAAGGCCGCCCCTTGCCGCTGGTAAAACCCGAGATCAATGTCGAGCGCAACGTTGTCACTCCGATGCGCGATGGCACGATCCTCCGCGCCGATGTGTACCTGCCGGAGCGGGTTGTCCCGGTGGGCGCAGTGGGGCGGACCGACAACGGACGGGGGTTCCCGACGCTCGTGTGCCGGACGCCGTACGACAAGTCCCGGGGGCGGGACGAGGCGCGCTACCGCAGGCTCGCGGAGAACGGTTACGCCGTGGTGGTGCAGGACAAACGCGGCAGGTGGGCGTCCGATGGCGTGTACCGGCCGATGTTCGGGTCGCAGTTCGACGATGCCGAGGACGGTTACGACACGATCGAGTGGGCGGCGGCGCAGCCGTGGTCGGACGGGAAGGTCGGGACCTTCGGCTACTCCTACCCGTCGTGGACGCAGTGGATGCTCGCTCCGCTAATGCCGCCGCACCTGGTCACGATGTTCACCGGCGGCATGGGCCCGAAGACGACCGACTGGGAGATGGGCGGCGTTTTCCGGCCGGGCCGGGCGCTCCAGTGGCTGCTCGGCCTGATCGCGCCGGACACGCAGAAGTGGCTCGACGCGCCCGAGGGACCGGCAACCATCGAGGATTACGATGCGATCACGCGGGTCGCCAACCGCGAGAAATGGCTCTGGTTCCTGCCCTGGAGCGAGCTGCCGCTGGAGGCGGTCGGCGGGCTGCGGGAGGGGTTTGCCGACTGGCTTCGCCATCACCACGAGGATCGCTTCGGCTTCGTCGGAAATTTCTCGAAGATCGATCTCCCGGTCCATCACCGCACCGGCTGGTATGACCGGCTGGTGGCAACGACCGGTATGTACGATCACATGATTAACGAGGCGCCAACGGAGCGCGCGCGTTCCAATCAGCGTCTGTTCATCGGCCCGTATACCCACGCCAACGAGATGACACGGATCACGGGCGATATGGACTTTGGCCCGGACGCCGAGATCGACTGGGTGGAGCTGGCGACGCCGTGGTTTGACTACTGGCTCAAGGGCGAGAAGAACGGCGTGATGGACGGCCCGCCGGTAAACATCTTTGTGATGGGCGCTAACCGGTGGCGTCGAGAGGAGGAGTGGCCCCCGGCGCGTGCCGTGGAGACTGACTTCTTTTTGCATTCAAGCGGCAGCGCCAACACGCCGTCCGGCGATGGCGAGTTGTCACTTGAAGGGCCGGGCCTCGAAAGCCCGGACTCTTATGTTTACGACCCACGCGACCCTGTAATGAGCCTGTACCTGCCGAACGGGCAGGACGGGCCCTTCGACCAGCGGATGAACGCCCACCGGCGGGATGTCCTTGTTTACCAGACCTCGCCGCTGGAACAGGCCATCGAGGTCACGGGCAACCCGGTCCTGCACCTGTACGCGGCGTCCGACGCGCTGGATACGGACTTCACGGTGAAGCTGATCGATGTCTATCCAGACGGCACGGCGATCAACCTGTGCTACGGCTTCCAGCGGGCTCGATTCCGGAACGGGCTCGATGCGCCGCCGGAGCTTATGACGCCGGGCGAGGTGTACGAGTTCGAGCTGACGCTGCTGCCGACCAGCAACCTGTTCAAGGCCGGCCACCGGATACGGGTGGACATCTCCTCAAGCGACTACCCGAACCATGACCGCAACCACAACACCGGCCGGGAAGACTGGCAGGACGCCGAGCTACGCCCCGCACGCCAGACGGTGTTCCACGACGCGACGCGGCCTTCGCGGATAATGCTGCCGGTGATCGAGGAGTAGTAGCCAGAAATATGGAATACAGAACTCTCGGCCGGACGGGCCTGAAGGTCTCTTTGCTTGGCTACGGCACCGGCGGGGCGCGGAAGTTCGG
>JADFQR010000294.1 GCA_022561735.1 Chloroflexota bacterium
AGCAGATGGTCAGTACCGGTGATGTTGCGAGTCAACGGCGAGCCGCGGCGGGTGTTGCTGGAGGATGCCAGCGTTGAAATCGAGCTGGACACTCCGGTCGATTCGGTGATCGTTAACGCAGGCGGGCACGGCTTCTACCGGGTGCGTTACTCGCCGGAGTTGCTGGCGAAGATTGACCCGGCTTCGGACGATCTGTCTGCGATTGAGCGTTACGGACTGATCGACGACACCTGGTCGTCGGTGGTCTCCGGCGATACCGCCGCGAGTGATTTCGTGGAGTTCGCACGCGGATTCGTCGCCGAGACGGACGCCGAGGTGTGGGGACTGCTGACCGGATGCATGGCATCGCTGGACCGGCTCCTGGATGGGGAAGGTCGCGAGGCGCTTCGCGCAGTGGTGCGAGAGCTCGTCGGGCCGACACTCGATCGACTCGGCTGGGAGCCGGCCGAGGGGCAGTCCACGCGCGACCTTGAGCTACGCGGGACGCTGATCCGATCCCTGGCGATCACGGGCAACGACGCTGCGGCGCGGGAGCGCGCACAGGGGTTGCACGCCCGCTACCTGGAAAACCCGGGCAGCATCGACGCGAACGTGGCGGCGGCGGTGACGGGCGTCGTGGCGAACGGCGGCTCGGACAGCGACTACGACACGTTCCTGCAGCGGTTTAAATCGCCGCTGGACCCGCAGGAAGAGCAGCGATACCTGAGGACGCTGACGGGCTTCCCAACCGGGGAGCAGATGGATCGCACGCTCAGAATGACGCTGAACGGGGAGATCCGCACGCAGGACGCGCCGTACCTGCTTGCCGGGTGCATGGCGAACCGGGAGAACGGGCCCCGGGCGTGGGCGTTCGTACGGGACAACTGGGACGCCATCAACGAGTCGTTCCCGTCGAACTCGATCGTCCGCATGCTGTCCGGGGTGCGCGCACTTTCGAAGCCAGAACTGGCCAGCGAGGTGCTGGCGTTCTTCGAGGAGCACGAGGTGCCGCAAGGAGCGCTGTCACTGGCGCAGCACCTGGAGCGGTTGCGGATCAACGTGGCGTTGCGAGAGCGGGAGTCGGAGCGGCTGGGCGCGGCGTTGACGGCAGATTAACGGGCGTTCTGATCTCGCGCTACAACCAGCGTCGGACACGCTTGCGGTACTCGGCGTACTCGTGGCCGATCACCGTCTCCAGGTAGCGCTCTTCGCGCGTGACCACGAGAACCTGGAGCGCTACGAAAGCCACCGAAACGGACCCGAGGACCCAGTAGGAGTTCAGGGCCAGCCCGATCCCCATCGCCAGCGACACGAAACCCAGGTAGATCGGATTGCGGGAGAAGCGGAACGGCCCGTCCGTAACGAGAGTGGCCGTCGGGCGGGACGGGTGCGGGTGTTCCCCGGCGCGCCGGAGTGCGATCGTTGTCCACCCGGCCAGGAACAGTCCGACCGCCACTAACACGATGCCGAACCCGACCGCGATGATGTTATTCCCGGTCTCGATCTCGCCTCCGGTCATGACGTGCAGAACAACCCCGGCGCCAAAGGGAATGCCAAACGTAACCGGCGGGGCGACTATGAGATTCAGCCGGACCGGATCAGGCCCACGGGATTGATTCGCCATAGTTCCCCAATCTGCTGTCGCCATCGTGCGGATTTTAGACTCAATTATGCGCGGTAAGTCGTCTGAAATCGTAACCCGGGCGACTGTCGGACTCACCCATCACGTGATCGACTATCTCAACAATTGCTGGTGGGCGCGGTTGTACGATAAGGCCTCTCCCGTACATAGACGAGATCAAGACAGGCTCTCAGTCTTCTCCCGCCGTGAGTGAAGTCCGGGACGTTCACGGTGACATGGTTTGCGAGGCCTGCCGGTCGTGAAGCGCCCGGACTGATAACCGGCGCCCATCGATGAATCGTCAAGGAAATCAAAGGAGCGCCGCAGGCGTTGGCCACGGAGCAGTTTCACATCGCCCGGGTTGAGTTCATTTCAGTCCATGTACGCGGCACGCACGACTGGGTGTTCGTTGAAGTGACCGACACGGACGGACACACCGGCCTGGCCGAACTCGCCGGTCCCGGCGCTGCGACCGAGATCGCGCAGCTTGCCGCCGGTTACGCCGAGCGACTCCGCATGGACCCGCCCGATGGCGAGGCGGACATCCCGGACAGGCTGGGCCTGACCGTTGCCGAGTTGACGGGTGATCGCGCCAGGGCCACCGCCGTGAGCGCCCTCCGGAGCGCGATTGCAGACGCCCA
>JADFQR010000036.1 GCA_022561735.1 Chloroflexota bacterium
ATTCCAACCGCTTTCATCTCCACCAACACGGCGTCGGATACGTACTCCTCCGGCACCAGGTCCGGCGCGATGCCTAGTTCCGGACGTACCGTCACGCCCGTTGCGGGGCCCACGGCGGCGACGTTCACTCCGGCGAAGGCGCGACCGTCCAGCCCGAGGATGTCCATCCGGGCGCGCAGCCCTCGGGCGCCGTTGCCGCTTGAGATCGTGACCCAGTCGTATTCACTGAGCCGCTTGAGCGCCTCGTCGATCGGGGCAGGGTCGGCTATCGGCACGATGCTGATCGCCGGGAATTCCACGCACCACGCCCCGGCGTCCTCCAGCTCTGCCCGGAGCCCGGAGGCCTGAGAGCGCGTTCGCGTGATGAGCACCCGCTTGCCGAACAGCGGACGGTTGTCGAACCACGCGATGCCCTCGCGCAACGCGACCACATCGCCCACGATGACTGCGACCGGCGAGCCGAGCCCGGCGGCCCGGCCAACCTCGGCGATGTTCTCCAGCGTGCCGGTGACGCAACGCTGTTTCGGCGTCGTGCCCCACTGGACGAGTGCGGCCGGCCGATCGGGTGAACTGCCGCGGGCGATCAGCTCTCGTGCGATCTCCGGCAGGGCCTTCCAGCCCATCAGGAAGATCAGCGTCCCGGACAGGCGGGCGAGGGCGTCCCAGTCAATCTGCGAGTCCGGCTTGGCCGGGTCTTCGCTGCCGGTTATCACGGTGAACGAGGTCGCAACGCCCCGGTGCGTGACCGGTATGCCGGCGTAAGCCGCCGCCGCTATCGAGGACGTGATCCCGGGGACGATCTCGAACGGCAACCCGGCGCCCGAGAGCGCCAGCGCCTCCTCACCGCCGCGGCCGAACACGAACGGATCGCCGCCCTTAAGACGGCACACCGACTTTCCATCGGAAGACAGCTCGACCAGTAGCGCGTTTATCTCGTCCTGCGTCATTCGCGCGTTGCCGCGACCCTTGCCGGCGTCGAACATCTCGGCGTCCGGGCGTGCCTCGGCGAGTAGTCCCGGGTCGGACAGCCGGTCATATACGACGGCGTCCGCCGTCCGCAGGCGCCCCATCGCCTTCACCGTGATGAGGCCGGGATCGCCCGGTCCTGCCCCCACGAGCGAGACCAGGCCCGGGTTCGACACGGTTGGGGTAGATCGACCCTCAGCCACGAATCAGCTCCAGCGCGCCCTGTTCGATCATCTCGCCCGCAAGCTCGTTCCCGAGTTCGGCTGCTCCGGACGCGTCGCCGGTCCGAGTCAGCGTTATTGACCGGTCTCCGGTCGGCGCTGCGGCAAACCCTCTCAGGGTCAAGCGGTCCCCGTTAACCGTGGCGTACGCCGCAGCCGCCGTGGCGCATCCCGCCCCGAGCCTGCCCAGGAACGCCCTCTCCGCCTGAGCCGCGGCACGGGTAGGCTCGTGGTCGATCGCCGCAACCAGATCGCACAGCCCGGCGTTGCGTGACAGTGTTTCGACGGCAAGCGAACCCTGGCCAGCGGCCGGTATGAAGATGTCAGGGTCCAGGATTTCGGACGCTTCACCAAGCCGCCCCAGCCTGTCCAGCCCGGCGGCGGCGAGAATCGCCCCGTCGTATCCGGTCTCGTCACCGCCCAGCGCTTTCGTTATCCGCGTGTCCACGTTGCCCCGTATCGGAAGTATTTCAATATCGCCCCGTGCTGCGCGCAGTTGAGCGGCCCTCCGGGGACTGCTCGTGCCGATGCGCGATCCGGGACGCAGGCCGGCGATGTCTGTGCCGAACCGGCTGACCAGCGCGTCTCGCGGGTCTCCCCGCTCCGGTAGCCCAGCCAGCGCGAATCCGTCCGGCAGCAGTGACGGCATGTCCTTCAGGCTGTGGACCGCGATATCGATTCGCCCGTCTTCCAGCGCCGTCTCAAGTTCTTTCACGAATATCGATATGCCGACGGTCTCAAGCCGGGACGTTTTGTCGCGATCCCCGACCGTGCTGATGCGTACCAGCTCGAATTCCGTCTCCGGGTGCGATGCGCGAAGCATCGACACGACCAGTTCGGTCTGTATGACCGCCAGGTCGCTGCCACGGGTTCCGACGCGTACGAGCGAAATGCTGGTATTGGACATCTAAGCAAGAATCCCGGCGGCAACACGAACCCGGCGGGCCTTGTCGATCCTCACACACAGGGAAAGGGGATGCCGGTCTTCGCTCCCGCAGGCGTGACTCTGATCATAGCCCGCTCCTGATATTTCAGGAGGTATTGAGATGGTCATCAGACATTCTCGCCTGCCGAGCTTCGCCATCTGGATGCGTCGGTTAACTGGAGGCCCGTTCTTCAAGGGCTGACACCAGCATAGCCCTGGCGCCGTCGCTGTCCCCTGACTCAAACCGCTCCAGGACCTGTTCCGTTATCGATTCAGCCCAGTCATCAGGAGTTACCGGCAACTTACGACCGCGCACCTCCACACGCACGTCGGCGAGCATCGGGCCCATGTCCGCCCATCGGAGACACTGGCAGTAGTCGCGATCATTCATCCGCTCACGGAGACGGCGGGCGAGCGCCGGGCTTGAGCCGGCCGTGGAAACGGCGATTGTCACGTCCTGCCGGTGGATGATGGCCGGCGCGATGAAGTTACAGAGGTGGGTCACGTCCATCACGTTGCAAAGGACGTTTCGTTCTTCCGCCTCCGCATTGATCGCCAGGTTGATCTCTTCCGAGGACGTGTCCGCAACGATCGCCATCCACGCTCCCTTCAGATCGCCCGGCTGGTACTTACGGCGTTCCCAGGTGATCCGCTTATCTGAAGCCAGGCTGACGAGGCCCGGCAGGGTATCGCCTTCCGGGCTGAAAAGCGTCACATCGCCCCCGCAGTCGAGCAGGTAACGCACTTTGCGTTCGCCCTCATGATCTCCGCCAAAAACGAGGCATCGGCGGCCGCGAATATTGACGAAAACCGGGTAGTACGAGGGCACAGATCTCTCCTTCAGAAACGATCCAGAAATGGGGTGAAGCCGGGCATGTTAACCGGATCGGCCCGTCCAACTCTGGCGTTGGGCGCTGGAAAGACGGGGTGTCTATTCGTCCACGAAGTAGCGGACGCGGGTCTTCTTGTATTCCCGGGTGGAGTAGAGGAGTTGGTAGTCGGTGATTCCGGTGATCTTCGAAATCTCCTTTGCTATCTCCTCGCATCCCTCCGAAGTAGTCGCATGAAGCATCGTGAAGTGGGAGTATGGCCAGTCCGGGAAACGCGGGCGCTCGTAACAGTGAGTCACCGACCGTGACTGCGCCATCAGCAGGCCAACCTCTTCGGCCCGCTCCTCCGGCACGTTCCAGACGCCCATAGCGTTGGCGGCAAATCCCGCCCTGCGGTGGTGCAGGACGGCCGAGAAGCGACGCATAAGTTTTCGGCCAATCATGTCCCGCGCGTGGGCGTACAGGCCCTCGGTGTCGAGTTTGAGCCTCTCCGCCATATCTCTAAACGGCTCCGGGATGATCGGCAGGTCTTCCTGCATCTCACGGACGAACTCGATGTCGAAATCGGAAAGCGGCTGCGCCTTGTTCCAGTCCGGGTCGGTTAAAGGCGCCTCGTTTCCTGCCTTGCCCTGGCCGGCCGGCGCCGGTTCGTCCGGCTTGAAGTAAGAGGTGGCGTCCGACTCTTGCTTCACCATGTCAAAGTTGACGCCGATCTTGAAGAACTTGATCGTCGGCATCTTGCGGACGGCCTCGGCGCCGGTCTCCTTCGCCATCGCATCAAGCGTCTCGTCCATGTCCTCGAATGGCGAGACGGCGAGCGTGAACCACAGGTTGAAATGGCCGTCACGGGCGTAGTTGTGGCTCACACCGGGGTGGCGGTTCATCACCTGCGCCGCTGCGTCCAGCGAGTCCGGCGGGACGCGCATTGCAACCAGCGTTGTCTTGTATCCGAGCCGCCTCGTGTCAAAGATCGCCCCGATCTGCCGGACGATGTTCTTGCGCTTCAGTTCCTTGATCCGGTCAATGATCTCGGCCTCGGTCACGCCGAGGTCCTGAGCGATCTTGAGGAACGGGCGGTCCACCATCGGGAAGTCAGACTGGATGACGTTACAAATTTCCCGGTCAACCGTTTCGATTGCGCTCGTAGTCATTAACTCTCCCGTGTCCGAAGCCGTCGTCGGGTTCTGGGCGTTCATTTGGCGACATCGACGATGCCCGTCAGGTTATTTTACCGCCCAACCGGCGCAATGCCGCTCGCGTATCACCGGGAGCCGTATTCGCACCCGCCCCGTCCCGCGGGCTGTCTCGGGCACGCGTTTCGTAACAGGCATGACGCGCATGTCGCCTGCGGCCGGACAAGGGTGACGTTATGGTCCGAAACGGCCCCGGATAACGCGATCATTGAACAAAGCGATAGCCCCTTCCACGTCCACGTCCATCGCCACATCTATAACCGTACCTCCCGGATCCCGGCGTGTCCGCCCCCTTTCCGGTCCGTCCGACACGTCAACGGTGATCGGCAGACGTTCCAGCCCGAAGATGCCCGGCCGCACGACCGCCATAACCGTGAGCGGATCGTACAGGGTGACGTATCGCCCCGGACGGGCTGCCCACTGCGCCTCGACAAGGCGTCGGATCACCGGGTGTACGACCGCTGGCGTCCGGTCTGCGTGTGCCCGGACCCGGTTGCACACATCGCTCCCGATGAGCGTTACCGGCACCCCGGCCCGGAGCACCAGCGCGGTAGCCTCCGGGTCAGACCAGACATTGAACTCTGCGAGCGGGGTCACGTTCCCGGGAACATCTATTGCGCCGCCCATCAAAACCACGCGCTCGATGGACCGTGCCGAACCGGGATAATCCCGGAAGAGCCGGGCGATATTCGTCGGTGGGCCCAGTGCGATCAACGTGACCGGGTGGCCGGTCTCTGACCGGCGGGCGAGGAACTGGACCGCGCGTTCTGGACGCGGTTGTGTGACCGGGCGTGGCAGCCGTATCGGGAGCCCTCCCGCGCCATGCACGTCTTCCGCGTCGCCGAAACTCCCAACCAGCGGCCTTTGCGCCCCCCGGTAAACGGGTATTTCCGTGCGATCAAGCGCCTCGATGATTCGAAGCATGTTGGCGTTCGTGTGCCGCAGGGCGGCGTTTCCGCCGGTCGTCGTGAACGCCTCTATCACCAGTTCCGGGGAGTTCAACGCAAGCGCGATGGCAAGGAAGTCGTCCACACCCGGGTCGGTGTCGATAACCACGTTAACCGGCGTCACGGTTTGGAGTACCTCATGCATTTTCCCGGACCGCGGGGTGCGGACCATTCACACCCCTCATCCGAGCCCGGTCCGTTCAAGATACATGCGCCGTTCCGCATTGAAGGATTCAGCCGGCACCTCTTTCGCTCCGCCGATCGCCGCTGCGTTGACGAAGATTTGAGCCACCCGCTCCACGAGAGCGCATACGCGTAACGCCTCCGGCGCCGTGTCTGCTACTGCGAACATGCCGTGATGCCGCAATAGCACTGCCCGGCGGTCTCCAAGCGCCGCCACACCGGCCTGCGCCAGCTCCTCGCTGCCCGGGAAGCCGTATTCGGCGACTTCTATCTGCCCCCCGGCATATACGACGAGTTCGTCCACGATGGGCGGGAGCGGCCGTCCTGCAACCGCAAGGGCGCTGGCGTATACCGAGTGGGTGTGCATCACCGCGCCCACGTCCGGGCGCGCCCGGTAGATCGCCAGGTGCAACAGGGATTCGGATGACGGCACGCCGTCGCCCTCGATCGGTTCCAACTCACCGTTGACCGGGACGAGTTGATCGGGCGTCATCGCCGGGTAGGGGAGGGCGGCCGGGGTGACCAGGAACGCGTCCGGGTGCGATGCCGCCTCTATCCGCACGCTGGCGTTGCCGCTCGTGCCGGACACAAGTCCAAGACGGTCCATCTCAAGAACGGTTGCAAGCAACTCGTTCCGCTGCGCTTTCCAGGCCATCGGGTTGTTCCAGTCCTGGCCCGGCTGGACCGCCATAGGTGCAACCGGATTCCGCCGGAACCGGGCGGCTTACTCGCCCATTATCTGGACGATAACCTCACGGTCCTTCGGGATGTCCAGCTCAACAAGGAATACGCGCTGCCACTGTCCCATAGCGAGCTGGCCGTTGACGATGGGGATCATCTCGCTGCTGCCGAGCATCAAGTGCTGGCAATGGGCATGGCCGTTGGGACACTCGTCCTCGTGCATGTGTACGGTGCGGATCGCAAAATCGTTGTGCCCGTAGTACGCCTTCTGAGACGCGACACTGCCCAGGAAGTTCTCCATGTCCTTGATCAGCAGCGGCTCGTTTTCGTTGAGCTTGATCGCCGCGGTTGTGTGACGTGAGAAGACGACCGCGATGCCGGCCTCAACCTCCGACTCCCCCACGACCTTAACGACAAGCTCAGTGATGTCGATGAACTCCGGGGCACGCGTCGACCTCACGTTGAGGCACTTCGTGAACGCCCTCAATACGTGACCTCTCCAGCAGGGATGAAATGATGGAATCCCCGCAGAGGGGTTCGGGCGGAAAAGCTATCACATGGTACGGGTGCGTTCAATTCCGTCGATTCCTGAACTTGCGTCCGTGGGGAAATCATCACCGCTCCGGACGATCTAGCGCGGGTAGTCTGAGGCAGGTGCAGAGGCCACTGTACTTTCTCACCCACTAGTGTGTCACGCCGGGGAGATTTTCGCCGTTCGTCAAAACGCCTGTAAAATTTGCTACCGCGGCCTGTGCGGTTCGTAATGCTCGCACATGGCGCCATAAACTACGCGGATGCTTCACGCCATGCCTGAGCACGGGCCCGATCCGGCCACCGCTGGGCGTGTCCGGCAGGTCAGACGCAGCGCGGGGGAGCGTCTGGTCCACGGTGTAGGCGATAGCGCGGACGCTCAAACACGGCACCCCTGCCTCCGCCGCCGCCGCCGCAACCCAGTAACTTTCCCGGTCAACCGCTGATACGTTGTACGTTTCACCGAGCCACGTGGCAAGGCCGGATGTACGGACCAGCGAGTTGACGGTGAGGATGGGCGAGGGCATGAAGTCAATCCCGTTCATCTCGACCGCCGCACGCGCCTGCTCAAGCATGTCGGGGTCGGGAAACAGCTCGCCATGCTCCCCCTGCCTGGATGATGGGTCAGAGAGGGTGTCGGCGGGCGTCTGGTCCAGCGAGTCTGAATCCCAGTCAAACGGGTTGCCTTCGATATGGTGGAGCCGCGTCGCAAGGACCATGTCTCCGATGTCCAGGTTGGCGGTACACGCCCCGGCAAAGCCAAGTGCGAGGATCGAATCCGGTCGCTGAGACTCAAGCAGCCACGCCATCGCTCGCTCGGTCTGATCGCGCCCGGCTCCTGTCAGGAGCGCCGACACGGCGTGATCGCGCCGCTGGTAGGCCAGTGCGCCTTCCGGGGCGCGACGCTGCCGCCACGCTCTGAGGCGCAGCACGGCGGCCAACTCTTCACGCCTGGCGGCGACGAGGGCAAGCACGCTCAAGCGTCCCGTATCAGCAAGTATTCGCCGAGTTCGAGGAACTCCCGGCTGGCGCTATCACTCAGGCTGAGCGATGCGAGCCGCTCACGCGCAAGGCCCCAGCGCGCCTCCGCCAGTTCCTGGCACCAGCTCTGCGTGCCAAGGTGGTCCATCACCTCCAGGACACGCGCAACATCGGCGCTTTCGATATCGCTCTTGGCGTATATCCGCTGTAGCTCTCGTAATTCAGCGTCGCGTGCATGCTCAAAGACGTGTACCACCGGAAGCGAGTTCTTCTTGCGCGTGATGTCTGCGCCGACCGGTTTGCCGAGCGCCGGTCCGCCCCAGATGCCGAGCACGTCATCGCGAATCTGGAAGATGCGGCCCAGATCGCCGCCGACGGCCCGCAGTCCATCGACCACGCCGCCGGTGCAGCCGGAGCCGACGAACGCGCCAAGCTCGACAGCGCCCTCAATCAACGCACCGGTCTTGCGCTCGATCATCGCCAGGTACTCGTCCACCGTTACGTCGGTGCGACCCTCGTATGCGATATCGAGGTACTGGCCCTCCATCATCGACAGGTAGCGCTCTGTCAGGATGTGCCCGGCCGTGACGACCGTGTTCGCTATGTCCGGCGTACCCGGCGTCTTGGGGCCAGCGCTGGCCGTGCCCAGCCGGTAAACGGCGAGATCAGCGACCGCAAGAAGGCTGTTCCCGGCGACGATCGCAACCGGCTCACCCCACACCACCCAGAGCGTCGGACGATGGTGGCGGGTACGGTCCCCGTCTTCGATATCGTCGTGGATCAGCGAGAAATTGTGGACCAGTTCGATAGCGGCTGCGGCCGGAACGGCGGTCGCCGGGTCGCCACCTACCGCCTCGCACGCCAGCAGGCAGAGCGTCGGACGCAGTCTCTTCCCCTCGGCACTGCGCTTGCTCGTGCCGTCAACGTCCGCCCACCCCATGTAGTACCTGAGCGAGTCGTAAATCGGGAGTGGCCTGTCATCCAACTCCGCCCGCAGGGCAGCGCCGACCACCGCCTGGTGCCGGGTAAATACGGGAGGAAGCCTTGGTGCGACCCGTGCGGCCGACGGCGGATTGATTGATTCAGGCATCGTGGGGAGAAGACTAAACGGCGATGCTACGGTCGGCCAATACGGGTGTCAACGCGTCCGAGAACGGTCCACGGGCGATACCGGGACGGCGCAAAACATAGTGCGCCCGGGGGCATTGGCCATGTCACGCACGGGCGCGGAAAGGCCCCCGGAAGTGATTCCGGGGGCCTTTCTTCTGCCTTTATAGCGAGGTTATCGATGCCCGGGTCAGGCCACCTTCACCGCGATATCGAGGGCTTTGCTTGTTTCC
>JADFQR010000037.1 GCA_022561735.1 Chloroflexota bacterium
CCTGTTCAACGGATAGCGCTTTCGGCAGGCTGCGACCGGGGCGCGGCGAGCGCAACCCCTCGGTCGGGTTCACCTCCACAAGCCCCTCTTCCCGGAGGAAGCGAAACATGGATTTCAAAGCGGCGATTTTCCGGGCGCGGGTGCTGCGCGCATATCCACGTTCGCTCAAATCATCCACGTAGGCCGCGATGTCCGCCGCGTTGACCCCGGACCAACTGTCCCGGCCGGATCGTTTCCATCCCGGGCGGTCCACCAGAAACTCGACCAGTCCTGTTAAATCGTTGAAGTAGGCATCGAGCGTATTTGAGGATAGGCCGCGCTCGACGGCGAGGTAGTTGAGAAAAGAGTCGATCTGTTCACGCACGTATTGACGGTAGCACCGCGCATACCGCGTCCGCCCGTTCACGGAAACAACCGGTACTTCCAGAAACAGGGCCAGAAACAGGGCCTGGAACAAGGGCGGAAGCAGGGGAAATATTGGAGACCGGTCTATCCCGGTTACGAAACCGGCGGTTGTCCGGCATACCCTCCCTCATCCCGGATGCGATTGACCGTCCGCCGGGCGGTATCTAGGATTTATCGGCTCGACAATGGCTCACCGTCAGAAGATGGGCAGGTCCGCGGGGCAGGCCGCTGTCGGACCGGGTCCCTGCAGATTTCATCAGCTGACGCTACGCTGTCCGCGCTGCGGATGACGCTGAATCCTGACGTACACAGAAAGTTTTGATGTTTCCTCTTCTAGAGATCAACATACCGTTCAGTCCCAACCTGATCGACGCGGGCTCGTTCGTGCTGAGCTGGCACGGCCTTCTCAGCTTCGCCGGCGTGTCGACGGCGGTGTGGCTGGTGGCGCGCTGGGCGCGGCAGGAGCGGCTGGACCCGGACATGGTCTACAACACCGCTATCTGGGCGATTCTCGGTGGGATCGTCGGCGCCCGCGTATCGCACGTGGCTGACAACTGGGGCAGCGTGTACACCTTCAGCGACCCGATCGGCCTGATCGCTGTATGGAGCGGCGGCATAGGGCTGTGGGGCGCCCTCATCGGTGGATGGATAGCGGGGATGATTTACGCCCGTATCTCCAAATACCCGGTCGGAAAACTGATGGACCTGGCGGCGCCCGCGGTGCTGATAGCGCAGTCGATCGGCCGCGTGGGTGACATTCTTAACGGCGAGCACTGGAGCAAGAACACTGACCTGTTCTTTGGCTGGGTATTTACGAATGCGAGCAGCCCCGGCGCAAATCCGCCCAGGCGGCTCGACGGCATCCTGGACCCGACGCAGGGCAGCCACCCGGCGGTCGTGTACGAGATCATCTGGAACATGATGGTGCTCGCCGTCATATGGCGGTTCCGCAAACGGTTCCGTCCGGACGGATCGATCTGGATGATCTACCTGGGCCTCTACGCCTTCGGCCGGTTCTGGATCCAGTTCCTGCGGTTGGATGACGTGAAGTTCTGGAACCTCCAGGAAGCGCATCTGATAGCGATCGCCGTCATGGCGGCATCGATAGGGTTCGTGATCGTGAAGGTTCGATTCCGCAAGGCCGGCGATGAGCCGGACCTGCCGGTCGCGCCCGAGCGGAGGTCGCGCGGCAGATTGCGCAGGGCCAGGCAACGCGGTCAGGGTGGGGCGTCCGCCGGTTAATCCCGGGTAGCCCGTTGGCCCCCGATTATTCTGGGGGTTCCGGGGGCGAGTGGGGGGGCGCGTCAGCCGGACGGCCGTATGTCCAGGAGGTGCAATTCCTGGCGCGTGCGGCCTCGCCACACGTTGGTGCGCAGCGAGTAGATCGCATCGACGGCGCCCCCACCGAGAGGCGCCTTCCCGAGCCCGAAACCGATGGCGTTCCAGGTTCCTCTGCCGTCCTCCAACGTCAGGCGCAGGTGGCGGCCGCCTGCGCCCATGGTGCGGACCTGCCCGGGCGACAGGTTGCGGGTGACGAACACGGGCGTGGGGTTTTCTTCACCGAAGGGGCCAAGCGCCTTCACGAAATCCCATGTGTCCCGGCCGAGATCGGAAAAACCTATCTCGGCATCGGCCCGGATTGGCGGGGTGTTCTCCGGGGTGGTCGCGGCCTTTGCCGCCTGCTCAAGAAATGCGTCCAGGACCTCGGACAGGTGCTCGTTCCGGACGGTAAACCCGGCTGCGCGGGCGTGTCCTCCCCACTGCTCAAACAGGTCAGCGACCGTTAAGAGAGCGGCATGGGCGTCAAACGCGTCGGTGCTTCTGACGGAGGCGCGGGAATGGGTCTCGCCGATGGCGATGGCGATGGCAGGCCGGCCATGCTCTCCACAGAGCCTGCCCGCCAGCGGGCCCAGGATTCCGGTCCTGAACCCGGTTGAGCGAACGATCAGCGCCGCCGGCAGCGTTCCGTTGCCACCCGCACCGGCCAGTTCCGCGCTCGCGGTGTCCCACGCTTCCTGGCTTAGCCGTCTGCGTTCTGTGTTCATCTCATCGACCTGCTGCGCCAGCATCAGCGCCTCGGCGGGGTCGTCCGCTGTTAGCAGGTTCAGGCTCGGGCCAGCTTCACCGAGCCGGCCGGGCGCGTTCAGGCGTGGGATTACGTTGAACGATAGGGCTTCCGTATCAAGGTCGCCGCCGTTTGGATGCGCCCGCGCCAACAGCGCTGACAGGCCGGCGTGGCTGGTCTGCGCCAGTTGCCTCAGACCCTCCCAGACGATTACACGGTTCTCGCCCTTGAGCGGGCCGACGTCGGCGACGGTGCCCAGGGCGGCGAGCGCTATTACGTGGGAAGGCCAGTTACGGCTGGCGCGCAGATACAGGGCCTGGGCGAGCTTGAACGCGACGCCTGCGCCGGTCAGCCCGTCCCCCGCCCCGTTACTGCTCAGGTGCGGGTTTACGAGCGCCAGTACGCGCTGCGGACGCGTCTCGACGATGTGGTGGTCTGTCACGATCACATCGACACCGATCGAGGCGGCGAACGCGATCTCGTCCGTGTCGTTCGAGCCGGTGTCCACCGTGAGTATCAGTGACACCCCGTCCGCCGCCAGCCGGCCAAGAGCGTCATTGTTCAGGCCGTGGCCGGTTCCGTCCCGTCCCGGGATGTGGGCGACCACCGTGCCGCCCAGGTCACGGAGAGCGTGCAGCAACAGCGCTGTCGCTGACAGGCCATCGACGTCGAAATCGCCGAACACAGCGATTTTCTCGCGGTTGCCGATGGCCTGGAACACACGATCAACGGCGCGCTCCATGTCCGGCAGCGCGAACGGATCGCCCAGCTGGGATAGCTCCGGGTTCAGAAAGATTCGCGCCTCTTCTGCGTCGCGAATGCCGCGGTTGTACAGCAACCGGGCGCCCAGTTGGCTGACCCGCGATGTGGTCCCAGAAACGGCGCCGTTGAGCCTGGAAAGCGCTTCAGGCTCAGGCTCGGGGGTGATGGCCCAGCGGCGGCCGGTCACTCCCCCGAACGCCTGTCCGCAACCCGGCATCTAGCGGCGCGTTGCGTACCGGCGGCAAAGGCCGGACAGGGCAGTGGAGGGCGGAGCGGCGAAGAACGGATCGGCCTATTCCTCGAAAGCCCTGAAGATCAGGCTCGCGTTGTGGCCGCCAAAGCCCAGCGAGTTTGACATAGCGGTGCGAACCACGCCACGACGCACCATGTTTGGCGTGTAGTCCAGGTCACAGTCCAGGTCCGGGTTTCTGAGGTTGATCGTGGGCGGGATAGCTGACTTGATGATCGACATCACGGCCACCACAGCCTCAACGCCACCGGCTGCACCGAGCAGGTGCCCGGTCATCGACTTGGTAGAGCTGATCGGTATCTTGCCGATGTTGTCGCCAAACGCATCCTTCATCGCGTCGGTCTCGGTCTTGTCGTTCAACGGCGTTGACGTGCCGTGGGCGTTTATGTAGTCGATCTCGTCCGGCCCCATCTTCGCCTGCTTGAGGGCGATCTTCATCGCCCGGGATGCGCCCTCGCCCCCGGGTGAGGGCTGTGTCACATGGAAGGCGTCAGATGTTGCGCCGTACCCCACCAGTTCAGCGAGAGGCTCCGCTCCGCGCGCCATGGCATGTTCAATCGACTCCAACACAACCAGCCCCACGCCCTCGCCGAGCACGAAGCCGTCCCGCTCGGCGTCGAAAGGCCGGGATGCACCCTGTGGGTCGTCGTTGTTCTTGGAAAGCGCCATGCAGGCGTTGAAACCGGCGATGGCGATAGGGCAGATGCCTGCCTCGGTCCCGCCGGCGATCGCCACATCGGCGTCGCCCCGCTCAATCATGGCCTTCGCCTCTCCAATCGAGTCCGAGCCGGTGGCGCAGGCGGACACGGTCGCAAAGTTGGGACCCTTCGCCCCGATCAGCATGGAGACCTGGCCGGCGGCCAGGTCCGTGAGCATCATAGGAATCAGGAACGGGTTGACGCGGGACGGACCCTTGTCACGGAGCACGTCAAACTGCTTGGAGAGCGTGATGATCCCGCCGACACCGCTGCCGATCAGTACGGCGACGCGCGTTGCGTCTATTTTCGATATGTCCAGCCGGGCATGTTCAAGCGCCTCAAGGCTGGCGACGCAGGCGAACTGCGCGAAGCGGTCAAGACGGCGGGAGGCCTTGCGTTCCAGGCGCTCAAGCGGATCAAACTCCGGGATCTCTCCGGCAATCCGGCTATCGAATCCCTCGGGATCGAACGACTGGATGTAATCGATCCCGGAGACGCCGTCCACGAGATTCTTCCAGGTGGTCGCACGATCGACCCCGACAGGGGTGATCAGGCCGACGCCCGTAACCACGACACGTTCGGTCATACCGTGATGCCTTCCTTAACGCCAAACTCACAGCGGGCAGGTCTCGGCTGCCGGTCCAGCGACCGGATGCCATTTATGTTGAAGGATTTACCGGGGTTCTTGATTGGGGTCCGGTGCGGGCCGCTGAGGCCAGCACTGTTCGAACGCAACGCGGATTATAGGCCAGCGCGCCCATTGCCGAACCACCAATTCAGGGCCGGTAACACGGACTGTGCGCGTGAGTCGTCCGGCAACCCGGAGGGCTTCCGTTCAGCAGGTCCATCCGCCGGTTGTTGGCCGGACCGATAATGGAGACCACTGGCAGGCTACGACGCCCCGTTTTACCCACCGGATTTCCCAATGACAACTGCCAATGACAACTGCCAATGACAACTGAAGGTCTCCTTCCCGAGATACGACCGGCCGGTTCGGCCCCGGAAGGGCATGTCCGTGAGAATCGGTTCCGGGAAGGCCCGCCCGAGGACGCGCCGCGCGTTTTGATCGAGACCCACGGCTGCAAGTTGAACATGGCTGACAGTCAACGGATGGCGCGGGAGTTCCTGACGGCGGGTTACGCCATTGCCCGGGACGGTGAGACGCCTGACGTATACATACTGGACAGTTGCACCGTGACGCATGTGGCGGACCGAAAGGCGAGGCAAGCGCTCGCACGCGCCCGGCGCGCCTTCCCAGAGGCGCTGATCGTGGCCACGGGTTGCCTGGCGCAGCGGGACGCCGAAGCGGTCGATGGGTTGGCCGCAGTGGACCTGGTCGTGACGAACCAGCAAAAACGCGACATGGCCCGGACCGTGACCGACCGGCTCGGCGTCACTCTCTCGCCGTGCGCAGACGGAGCGCTGCCGAAGGGTTCCGGGGCGTTGCTGGGCCGCTCCCGCGCCTCGCTCAAGATCCAGGAAGGATGTGACCAGGTCTGCGCGTACTGCATCGTTCCCCGGGTCAGGGGGCGCGAGCGGAGTGTCCCGGTGGAGACGCTCATACGGCAGACGGCGCGGTTGGTGGATGAAGGGTGCCGCGAGGTGGTCCTGACAGGCACGCAACTGGGCAGTTACGGGTTCGATCTGCCGGATACGAGCCTGGCTGCGATGCTGCGCCGCGTGCTTGTGGATACGCGGATCGAACGGCTTCGGGTGTCTTCGCTGCAACCCGGGGAGATCACCGGCGAGCTTCTCGATGTCTGGTCTTCCGAGGGTGAAGGCCGGTTGTGTCCGCACTTTCATATGGCGCTTCAGTCCGGCAGCGACGCCGTGCTCAAACGGATGCGCCGGCGTTATACAGCGGACGAGTTTGTTGTTGCGGCGCAGCGCGTACGCTCCGCTTTGCCTCACGTCTCGATCACCGGCGACGTGATCTCCGGGTTTCCCGGGGAAACCGAGGATGATCACCGCTCGACGTTGGAGATAGTGGAGCGGGTCGGTTTCGCAGATCTGCACGTGTTCCCTTATTCCGAACGTCCGGGGACGAGCGCCGCACATTTCAATGAGGCTGTCGAACCGGCAGTTCGGACCCGCCGGGCGGCAGAGTTACGGGAACTGGCGTCACGGATGGCCGGGGCGTGATCGGGACGGTTCGCCCGGTCCTGTGGGAAGGCGGCGAGCCAGCCGTGGGATTTACGGACACCTATCTGCGCGTAAGGCGGGCAAGCACCGGCGGGTCAGCGGCCCCGGCAAATCCAGATGCCCCGGGAGACCTGGATAACGTGATCGAGCGGGTGCGTCTCGTGCGCATGGACGGGGGCGTCCTGATCGGGGAACCCGTGCAGGCGCACGGCGATTAGAGGGATTTGAGAGCGCCCGGCACGCGGCAGCCATCGGAGTTGCAGCGGCGGGAGACGCGAAACAGCCGCCCGGCGGGGGGCGGCTGTTTCAGCCCGATGGAGGTGGGGGGAAGTTTCGTTAGATGGTTGCCACGGGCCTCAGGCAGATCTGGTCACGCCGTCGTTCAAGGTAGGCCGCTACGTGTTCATAGCCGTGTGCGAACACCATCAACCAGCCCTCACGTTCGATCCGGTCCAGGAACTCGCGCTTCTGTTCGAGGGTCGCATCCGGGCGCCTGTCGTACGCGGTGATGTAGGGGAGATTGATGTGGGAGGGCGTCGGCACGAGGTCGCTCAGGTAAGCGATCTTTTCGGAGCCGAGATCGATCAGCACGGACTGGTGTCCGTCGGCCGGTCCGTCGGTAACAACGGTGCGGATGCCGGGTGCGATCTCGGTGTCACCGTCAATCAGCTCTAGCTTGTCGACCCCCTCGATCAGCGCAAAGTCTTCCTGTGCCGTGTACCCGGTGGAGAAGGCGGTGCGCTCGTTCGGGGACTGGAGTCGCTCGAACGCCGATCGCTGCACCACGATGTTGGCGTTCGGGAAGGTCGGAATCACGTTGCCCTGGCGGTCCAGGCGGGTGATGCCGCCGGCGTGGTCAAAGTGCAGGCAGGTGAGTACGACCGTGTCGATATCCCGGACGGTGAGGCCGTTGGCGCGCAGGTTGCGGAGGAGCTTGGACGAGCTGAGCCCGTACAGTTCCTTGTTTCGCTCCGGGTGACGGGCGCCGACACCGGTGTCGATAAGGATATTCCGGTCCGGTGTCTGGATCAGGAGGCAGTTCAATCCAAGCCGAACGCGGTTTTTGCGGTCTGGCTTGGCGTTTTTTTCCCAGACCACCTTCGGAACCTGTCCGAAGACAAGGCCCCCGTCGAGAAGGTATGAACCGTCACTGATGACGCGTACCTGGATATTACCTAGCTGCATGTTTGCCCCCCTGGCGCATGGCAACCTGTGCGACTCGCCCTCACGTGGTCCCGGATTGACCCCCCGGTCAACCCGATCTGGACCCGGCTCGTGCTGTCCGGTATGCGGTTTGAGTCGGCGACGTGATCGGCACAATACTGGAGATAAAATTAAGAGACAAGATTACTTTAGTACCGAATATAGTTTTAAACTATTTCTGAACTGAGTTCAATAGCGCGAACCGCAAAGGTTCTCTGACCGGCCTGCCGCTGATCGCAACCGGCCAGCCCGTGCGACCGGGAAGGTGGGACGCCGGGGCCACCGGCGCGATAGCGCCTACAATTGCGCCGCTTCGCGTCCGCGCGCTGGACTCCACTTATTGCCAGGGAAATTCTTGATAGTCCGGAAAAGTCCGGCGCTCAAGCGCCCGCAATGGAGGCCCGCCGGGATGCGTTTGACCCTCGCAGCACCTGTTCAGAAGGAGCCCCTATGGAACTCTCGGTGGTGAGCGGAGACATCACCGCGCAGGCGGTAGACGCTATCGTGGTCAACCTTTTTGAGGGGGTGGAGTCTCCCGGGGGAGCCACGGGAGCGGTGGACGGAGCGATAGGCGGCGCGATAAGCAGCCTGATCTCGGCCGGTGAGATCAAGGGGAGCCGTGGGGAAGTCACCGTGATCCACACGCTCGGCGATGCGTACGCAGGGTTCGCCCCGGACCGCGTGCTGGTGGCAGGGCTCGGAAAATCGGAGAGCTTTGACCTGGACGGCGTACGGTCTGTGAGCGCGGTGGTCGCCCGGCGTCTCCGGAGGATGAACGTCAGCAGCGCAGCGACCATCGTCCACGGCGCCGGAATCGGGGGGCTGGACCCTGAAGCCTGTGCCGAGGCGCTGGCGGAGGGCGCGATCCTCGGCCTGTACAGGTTCGACAAGTACAAGACTTCATCAAAGCCCACCTTCGATGAGACACGGCCTGCGACGTTGACGCTGGTGGAGAACGACGGAACGAAAGTCCCGGCGCTGGAGGCCGGAGTGGCGCGCGGGAAGGTGTTTGCCGGAGCGTCGCTTGCGGCGCGCGACATGGTGAGCGAACCGGCCAACGTTCTTCACCCGACGCGGCTGGCAGAGATAGCGACCGAAATTGCGTCCGCGGGCGGGATGGAGATCGAGGTACTGGAGCGCGCGGACTGCGAGGCGCTGGAGATGGGCGCGTACGTCGGCGTATCGCACGGCAGCCATCAGCCGCTCAAGTTCATACACATGACCTACGAGGGCGACCCCGGTGACCCGGACAACAACCTCTGGAT
>JADFQR010000295.1 GCA_022561735.1 Chloroflexota bacterium
AATCCCCGGCTCCCTGTCGGAAGAAGTCGGTGTGGACGCCCCCGGCGATCGCAAGTTTGACCTGGCCGGCTCCGCCATTGAGGGCGCAAGCGAGCAGACGACCATCAACACCGGCGTCGTGAACGGCCTTGGCTCCCGTGAGCACGAACTCATTCACGTGGAACGGGCCGGGGCCGAGAAGTTCCGGTTCCCGCTCGACCGGCGACCGACTCGACAGCGCTTCGGGAAGATGTTCGAGAAGTTCCAGCCGTTCCCGTTCGACCGATACGACACCCGAGGCTTCAACCGCCTCCCGGAGGTGGACCTGGAAGCCGTCAAGGGCCACGCCGGTCCTACGGTTGACCCGCACTCGTACGGCGAAGCCCCGTACCACGGTGACGGTGTGTGGCACCCGGGCATGGAGGAGGCCGCCGGAAACAGTGGCATGACACCGACCGCAGATGAAAAAGCGGAGACCCCCGCCGGCGACGACTAGTCAGGTACGGCGCTAAGACCATCAGAAGTTCCAGGGGGCGTTCCCGGTTACCGGGAACGCCCCGTTTTTGTCCGGCGTCCCGTCCGCTTGCCTCCGGACGATTTTTCGGCCATCCTGAACGCCGGAAGTTCGGTCAGAGGCATGTTCTCCGGCTGGCCTCCCGCTGATAGAAGAAGACCATGATTGCCCCGGGAGTACCCCTCACGGCGGTAGTAAGGCAAGGACCAGGGAGCGGTTTCATCGTAGAAACGCACCCTTCCGCAGATTTTCAGATAGTTACTTAAGACAGATCCTTCCCGTACCGGGACTACACCGGACGCGGGATCCGCAGGGATTACCAAGCCACAAGGAGACGGAAACAGTTGGCCAGGGCACAAGATCAGCTCGATGAAGCGATTTCCATCATGCGTGAGACCGCGGGTGGGCTTGACGATGACCTCAAGGCGCGCACAGAAGCAGCCGCCTCCGCGATGGAAGTCCACCGCGAGAAGTTCTTTTTCCAGTCGCTTACTGGACTGCCGTTTGCCGTGAAGGCAAACAAGGGCGCAAAGGCGCTGGCCGCGGCCGCCTCTGATACTACCGTCGGGGTTTTGGAAGCGGTCGCAAAAGAGATTGACGACAAGGCCGACGCTCCCGGCACGGTCCTGACCTGAGATGTCGACCATCCTCGTGACGGGCGGCGCCGGCAGCATGGGCCGCCTGGTCACCGGACGCCTGCTGGACGCGGGCCACACGGTGCGCGTCTTCGACCTTCCCTCCGTTAATTACGAAGGCCTGGAGGGCGAGCCGAATGTCGAGATCGCACGCGGGGATCTGACCGATCCCTCGGACGTGCGCCCCGCCTGTGAGGGCGTGGACGCCATCGCACACCTCGCCGCCATCCTCCCCCCGGTCGCCGACGCTAAACCGGAACTGGCCCGCCACGTGAACGTTGACGGCACGCGCGTCGTGATCGAGGCCGCAACCGCTGTCGCGCCCGGTGCGCGCCTGGTACTCAGCTCATCGGTGAGCGTCTACGGCGTCACCTTCCCGCATGGCGATGAAATCACGGTGGACCGGACCGCCGCTCCGGACGACGTGTACGCCGAGACCAAGGCAGAGTCCGAGCGACTGGTGGTCGAGTCTTCCCTGTCGTGGGTCGCACTCCGGATTTCCGGCGTCGCAGTGCCGGTGTTCCAGGAGCCGCCGTCGGAGTGGCCGTTCACCGCCGACGAGCGGATCGAATTCGTTCATCGTGACGACGCCGTCTCAGCGCTGGCCGCAGCCCTCACGGCAGCCGGCGCTGGCCGCAGGATTTACAACATCAGCGGCGGGCCGAGCTGGCGCATGCCGGGCGAAAAGTACGTGAACGACTACTACGAGCTCGTCGAGGCTGACCCTGCGCTGGCGGTGTACCAGGCCAACCCCGGCCACTTTGACTGGTACGCGTCGGCGGACGGTCAGGCTGCGCTGTCGTACCAGAACACGTCTTACGAGCGCTACCTGGAACAGATCCGGGAAGACATCGTGAGGATGCTCGAAGAGTAGGGCGGATGGGGTTCCCTCTGGTCGGGCGGGAAACACACCGATGTGTCGCCGCTACCCGGGGACAGAACACCCTAACCAGCCTCGTCGCTGTCCCCACGCTTCCGGGAACGTATCTCCTCCCGCAATTTCCGAGTCTGACGCCGATCCCGCCACGCCGCCACCATCCAGGTCAACCCTGCCGCGCCCATGCCATACAGGGCGA
>JADFQR010000038.1 GCA_022561735.1 Chloroflexota bacterium
TACCCGCCCATGTGGTATATGCGGAATGTTGAGACGGCCGCAATCAACGGCATGGACACCATCATCGTCGGGTCCCTGGACAGCATCGGCCCCGAGGTGAAGCGGTTCCGGGAGAAGTGGGAGGAGCACCAGGGCAAGGGAACCCTCACCGTCCACGGGGAAGAGCCAAAGGTTGGCCTGACTGTCCACATGGTGCTGGCGGAGACCGACGAGGAAGCGATCGAGATCGCGCAGCCCGCATGGGAGCAGTACCGGTACAACCTGGCGGCTCCACGACGCATCGAGGCTGAACGACGAGGGCTTGATCGTTTCAAGACGGCGAAAGATGGCCAGTACGGTTTCGTCGGCAACCGCCCGCCGGACGCGCCCGCACGCGAGATACGGCGTGACATCGACGCCGAGCTCCAGAAGTTTGACAAGAATCACACGGTGCAGCACCCGGGCAGGCTCGGCGGCGTCGCCATGGCGGGATCTCCGGCCTCAATGCGCGACTACCTTGACGAGTATGTCGAGAGCGGGGCGAACTACTACGTTTGCTCGTTCCAGTGGGGAAGCATCACGTCAGAACAGGCGATGCGTTCCATACAGTTATTCGTAGAAGAGGTGATGCCGCATTACGTGGACGCCCCGGCGGAGGCGGTGACGACGGGGTAGTTCGCGCCGTCGGTGTCTGGCCGGTCGGGTTCCGGGGGACGGTTTCTGAATCTTCTCCCGAACCGGGAACCGCGCCAGGCATCTACTCTGGGGTCGCCCCTGGCGCCGATAGTACCGGCGCGTCCTTTGGGAGCGCCGGGGAAGGGCATGATCCACTCACAGGTGGGGCGCTATTCCGATCGTGCGTCCGAAGTTGAGATGCCAGCCCTGGCGTTTAAGAGGCCGCCGACGGTCGCCACGATGAAGGGCACGGCGTAGGTCATGGGGATCTTCCATACCATCGCGGCCTGGAAATCCCCGGACAGGATGAAGTTGCCCTGGTTGATGGCGGTAAGCAATGTGCCGACGATCAGGCAGACGACGAGTGAACGTCGCAACATTGGCCGGAAGCGCAGCGCACATCGCAGGCAATACGGAACACGCCGGTTGACGGACCACAACTCGTAGGCCGTATCAGGCAGCGCCCGGCCACACCGCTCGCAGGCCGTGCTCTCCTGCCGAGGTATCGCCGTCAAAGAGTCAGGTCCGCCTCTCTCCAGATCGTGTGCGAAGTGAATCCGCCGATGCCGAACGCCCCTTAACGGCGAACGGTGATATTTTGAGCCCCCCGGGACTTCCGTCGGTTGAGGATGCCTCGGGCCTGCGCTATTCCGTTCACCCGGTCGGCAGCATCCTCGGCCCGGTTCTACAACCGGACCCTCCGGCCTCGCACGCGCTCCCGAGTTCGTGCGGGCCGGATGATGCAGCCCATCATATGCACGGGTGCCCGTGACAGACCGGCCTCGACGCGCGCCGCCATTTCATAACGGCCCGCTCGCTTCGACGCCAAATCCACGGTTCCCGGGCCGTCAACCCTGCTTCCACCCGTTTGCTGGCCGGACCAAAACTAGGGATAGCACCGGTCCGCCGTTTGGAGGGCCAGGGTTTTCCCGTAACGCCCGGACGAATTGGTCCGCGAGGGATTGCCGCAACCGCCGGTGGCCCGCACACAGGTGACGTGCTTTCTCGATGGCGCGAAGGTGAATTCGTTGTCGTTCGCCGGACAGCGTTTTCCGCGCCGGTCGCAGCGGAGTGTGGTTACGTTTTACAGGAGGACTGGATGCAGAGGGCTGTACAGGGGCCGGGACGCGGGTCCGTCCGGCGTCCCGCAGGAAGTAGGCCGATCGGCCGCGGTGTTCCTCGGAGAGCGCCGGGGAGAGCGCCGGGACGCCGCCCGGCACAACAACGCGCGTTGCGGCCGTTCGACGGACGCACCGCTGTTTTTGTAGCCGGCTCGCCCACATTGCACCGGTTCATAGCGTCACGGCTTTCTGGCCGAGACGACATCTGGATAGCAAAAGCCCTGTCGGCGCGTGATTACGCAAAGGGAACGGTGTTCCGGATGAAACCGGACGTAACGGTCGTTGACCTGGACCCGATCTGGAACCCCACGGGCCTGCCGCTGGCGCGAGCCGTGGCCGAGGCTTGCCCGGCGGCGCACGTCGTGCTGGTTGCGCCAGAGGGTTACGTCCAGGGACCGATGATTGCGGCCGCGTCCCAGAAATCCGGATGGTCCGCCGTTCTTCGTCGCAAAGGCGATACCGGGGAACGGCTCACAAAGGCGATCGTGGCCGGACTGGGCGGTGGGAGCTGGATCGACCCCGAACTCGGCGGCACAGATAGTAAAGGTGCGGGCGATTCCGGTAATGGGACGGTGACCGTCGCGTGGAACGAGCCGGCCACCGACGGGCAGACGCAGGTCAACCCGGACGGTTCCACGGCCGCCGGTGAGGTGGCCAATGCCGAGGTCGAAGACTGGAAAAAGCGAGCCCGCCAGGGCATGAGCTAAGCCAGCGCGTACCCGCCGCCCAGGGAGTAGGCGGAAGGCCGGTCACACGGGGTACGCGAAGGGTTCCGGTTGACATAGTGGTCGGCGTGAGGCGAGCAGAGCTATCACCTGTTCAGCGCCCGCACAGGTTGCAGAACGGCAAGTCCGGGCGGTGATGAGGCGCGTCAGCCGCGCACGCGACAGGGGCCTGTTTCGGCCCCGGACTGTCGATCACTTACCGTATCCAGGCATTACAATCGAACGCCCTCGATGACCGCTACGGCGCATCGGGCCGAACGTTTGCTTTGAAGTGACGCCGCAGTAGAGGTCGCAGTTGACGGAAGATCCGATCCCGGGTGACCGGCAGAACGAGCCATTTTCAGGCCTGCTAGCGATGGTGCGGCGGCTTGAATGGGCCGGTGTCTCGGCGGGCGGAGACGCCACCTGCCCCGTATGCGGCGCGCCCGAACCGGCCGGCGATCACCTGGAGACGTGCGATCTGAAGTCGGCGCTCGACGCAGCCACGAACCACGAGCGCTGGCCCTGGTGTCACTGCGATGGCTGTGAATGTCCTAACCGGATCGACCCGTCGCACAACAGCACCCTTTGCAGCGACTGCTCACGCGGCGCGCATTTTCCGAACCACGAAATCCGGGACGCCTGAGACCCTAGGTCGGCGGCACGCTACGCCGTGGGGACTGCTTGGCAGAAGAGCCTGTCTCAGAATACGCCGTCCAACGGCGCCGCCACGATGAAACTTCTCCCTCACCCAATCCTCTCCCGTTGGGAGAGGAGGATCTGTGACGGGGTCAGCGAAAGACCGGCAACACCCGTTCTGCGAACAGTTCCAGTTGTCGTGGCTGATCGTACGAGGCGAACCGAACTATCACCTCATCAGCGCCCGCGTCGGCGAACTTCCGTATCCGGTCGATCACACCATCCGAGTCGCCGTACGGCCCCCAGCGATCGCCCCAGAAGTTCACCCCGTAGTAGTCGGTCACCCAGCGCACGCCCTCTTCCCGGCCGCGGTCCGCGTCCGGGTCAAGGTTGACCGTCATGTAGTAGACAGACCTCATGTCGTCCGGCGAGCGGCCGGCCAAAACCGCCTCTTCAGCGACGCGTCGCCGGACCGAGGCGAACTCGTCCGGGCTGTCTGTAATCGAGATTATCCCGTCGGCAAGCCTTGCGGCGCGAGCGGGCTGACGCGATCGGCCTTCCCCGGAATGTGTCGCCAGCAGGATCGGCACCCCCGGGCGCTGCCGCGGGCGGAAGCCCAGCGTCACGTCTTCCAGGTCGAAATGCTTTCCGTGAAAGGTGACCGGCTTCCCGGACCAGAGGCCGCGCATTATCTCGACCATCTCCTCCAACCGTGCGGCGCGCGTTAGCCGGTCAACGCCTGCGATGGCCCACTCCTTCTGCTGCCCCTCTGTGAACGCCCCGCCCACGCCCATTGCCAGCGTGAGCCGCCCTTCCGACAACTGGTCCACCGTCGCCGCCGTCTGCGCCAGTAGCACCGGGTGCCGCAGCGCGGCCAGGAGTACGGAGGTGCCGATCCGCACGCGCGAGGTGGCGACGGCGACGGCCGCCAGCGCGGCGAGCGGCTCAAGCCTCGGCTTGGCGACAAGGCTGTCCCCGACCCAGACCGAATCGACGCCTGCATCTTCCGCCAGGCGCGCCATCTTGATAATCAAGCCCGCGTCAGGCGAATCACCTCCGGCCAGCACGACTCCGCGGGTGGGCAGCACGATGCCCAGTTTGAGCCCGGACTCGCGATCTGGCCCGGTCATTCCGCGCCCTCGCAAACCGGCAAGGACGCACCGAGTCCGGCCTCTTGAAGTTCACGGTCAAGATGCTCCCACAGGCCGGGCTCTAACTCGATGAGCCGGTCGAGATCGGAAGCGGTATCGATGTCCAGGCCGAGTCCCTCAGAGCGGTAAACGACACAGCCGATATCGAGCCTTTTTGCCTGCTCAACATGCCTGCTAAAGCTGGCATTCCCGAGTTTCGTCGGGAAAGGCACGGTCAGATCAACCAGCAGCGCATTTGTGCCGTCGTTCGCCGTATCCGGCGATAGCGCGAGCTGTGCGCTGTCAGCGGTCTCAAGGAATGCAGACAGGTCCCCGGCGGTTGCCAGCGGCAGGTCTGCGGGGAGGAACAGGGCGCAGTCAAATCCCTCTCCCGCGGCGTCCGAGAACGCGACCTTGAGACAACCGTTCAGCCCGGCTTCGGGGTCCGGTCGCCAGCCAGCGCCCAGCCTGTCGGAAGCGTCCTGCACGGGGCCATCGCCGCCGTAGACGACTACCTCCTGAATGCGCGGCGTGGCTGAAGCCGACGCGAGCACGCGCACCAGCATGCCGAGTGACAGCATCGACCTGCGCTCGTCGGAGACCGACGGAACGAGCCGCGATTTGCTCTCGGGGATCGGCTTCATTGGAACGATCACCCGGATTCGCCTGGAGGTCAGGCCGGCACCCCCACCATGTCGCAGATCGCAGACGCCAGCGCCACTTTATGCGCGTCACCGGTCATGAGCGTCCCGGTCACCAGCACCGTATATCCAAGCGCTTCGACAGCCTCCCGGCTCGTCTCATCCTCGTTATCCATGACGAAATGTGTCGCCATCCCTGCGTAGTGCTCTGCCACGGCCAGCGCGCTCGGCGGTTTATTAGCCAGTGTCTCGAAGATCCGCGCCGCCGGGCCTTTCACAGCTTTGCCACCGATTATCGGGCTTACGACGACGATTGGCACACGAGCGGCAGCAATAAGGTCCCGGACGCCGGGCAAAGCGAGAATCGGGTCGATACTCAAGAACGGGTTGGACGGGCAGAAAACGATGGCGTCAGCACTTTGCAGCGCTGATTTGAACGCCGGAGCAGGCCTTGCTGAATCCACGCCGTCAAACCGGAGCCCTCGCACCTCCGGCTCGGCCCGCCGATGCACGAAATACTCCTGGAACGACATTTCGCCATCGTCCGACTCGACTATTGTGCGGACAGGCTCATCGCTCATCGGGACTACCGGGTGATCGACACCCATCCGGCGCGCCAGTTCGCCCGTGACCTCGGATAACGTCATGCCGCCTCGCAGCATATCGGTACGGCGCAGGTGCAGCGCCAGGTCGTGATCGCCCAGCCCGAACCATGTGTCGGCGCCGAGACGTTCAAGCGTCTCAAGGGCGTTGAAGGTGTCTCCCGCAAACCCCCAGCCCGTATCCGGGTTTGCCAGGCCGGCCAGGGAGTAGGTGACGGTGTCGATATCGGGCGATACGTGGAGTCCGTAAAACGTCTCGTCATCCCCGGTGTTCACCACCACGGTCAAAGCGTCCGGCGAGAGGATTTTAGCCAGGCCAACGGCAAGTTTCGCCCCGCCAACGCCACCGGCCAGCGCGAGTACGTGTGGCCGCGGCCCGCTCGCCGAGACTGCGGCGTTTTCATCTTTAGAAATTCGTTGACGCACCCGTCGATACCCGTTCATGGGTTTGAAGTAGCCCGGAAGCAACATATTGTGCATCCCACGGGACCGTAACGGGCGCGTCCATGACAGAGCCATCCTGATCTCCGATACTCGCCTCGCCGGGGTGTGCCGGGGCGCTCCGTTTCCGCTTGAACGCACGTGTATCCGGCCGGCCGGGCCCGGAAACCCATTCGGGAAACGTATTCGGGAAACATATCTGGGGAGCAGGTATCTATGGACCGACGAATACTCGACGGGATCAGGGTGGTGGACTTCACCCGCGTAATCGCCGGGCCTTACTGCACCCGGATGCTGGCAGACATGGGGGCGGAGGTGGTGAAGGTGGACGCTATCCCCGAGCGCGATGTCGTGACGAGAACGTCCGGGAGTGCGGGCAACAACCTCGGGAAACAGTCGATCGCACTTGACCTGAAGCACCCGGACGGGTTGAGGGTGGCGCGTGACCTGGCGGCGCGTGCGGATGTGCTTGTGGAGAACTTCTCGCCCGGCGTCATGGGCAGGTTCGGGCTCGGGTACGAAGACCTGAGCGCGATCAACCCTCGATTGGTATTCGCATCGATATCAGGGTTCGGACAAACTGGCTCGCACGCACATCGCCGGGCCTTCGGGGCGACAGCCCACGCAGAAGCCGGGTGGCTATGGGTCCAACAGCAGGCGGCGGGGCTGGAGGGGCCGTTCGCGCCCGGCGTCACGGTCGCAGACATGGCGGCCGGGCTTTCCTGTTTTTCCGGGATACTGGCGGCGTTGTACGACCGCGAGGCGACCGGGGTGGGACAACAGGTCGATGTGGCGCTTATGGACGCCCAGTTATCGATGCTGAGCGAAGTCGCAGCGGCCCCGCTTAACGGCGGCGGAGTCGATGACTGGGAACCCTTTCGCCATCCCATTCACCCGGCGCAGGATGGGTTCCTGACGATCAATATCGGGAGCGCACGTAACTGGACTCGCATCGCAGAAGGGCTTGGACATCCCGGGACGCCGATGCCGGAATCTCAGGACGAGGCGAACGCCATGGTCGGACAATGGACCGCTGCGATGCCGGTCTCGGACGCTTCCGCCGGGCTTGAGCGCGCAGGCGCGCCGTATGGCGTCATGCGGTCGATGCCGGACGCCGTGCGCGATCCATACTTCGCCGAGCGCGGGATGATCGTGGAGACGCCCGATCCGCTGGACGGCTCGATACGCGCAGTCAACACGCCGATAGTTTTCTCAGAGGCCGGTGTAGGCCCGCAGTCCGGCCCCCCGCTGGCGGGCGAGCACACGCGGGACATCCTCGCGAAACTCGGCCGAAGCGAGGCCGAGATTGACGCCCTGATCGCGTCCGGAGCGGCGGCGGAGCAATTGGTTCCCGGTCATTGATCCCGGATGTTTGCCTCACGGCTGCCGGGGCCTGGCCGGGCGGGGTATGCTTCCGGCCGCGGTCCGGTGGGATGACCGGCCCGGCGTACAACCTGCGAGCGCATGGGAGCTTACGAGATGAAGTTTGGATTCGGAGTCGCCATGCGCGGCCCTGCGGCGGCGCCGGAGTTCTTGAAACGACAGGTCAAGCACGGCGAGCAACTCGGGTTCGACATCGTGACCGTCTCCGATCACGTCGTGATCCCGAGAGAGGTGCAGTCGATCTACCCGTACAGCGAGGACGGCGCGTTTTCCGGGGTCGATGCCGGAGAGTGTCTTGAGCAGTTGACCGTGGCGATGTTCCTCGCCGCCAACACCTCCACAATCCGTGTATTGACATCGGTGATGGTGTTGCCGCACCGGCCGCCTGTCCTGGCGGCGAAAACGCTCGCATCCCTGGACGTGCTCTCCAACGGACGGCTTATCGTGGGAGTGGGCGCCGGGTGGATGCGGGAGGAGTTTGAAGCCCTGGGCGCGCCGCCGTACGAGCACCGCGGCAGCGTGGCCAACGAATATATCGAGGCGTTCAGGGAGATGTGGACGAGCGACGAGCCGGAGTACCGGGGCGACTATGTGCAGGTGTCAGGCATGAGTTTCTACCCGAAACCGGTGCAGGACCCGCATCCGCCCATATGGGTCGGAGGGGAAAGCCCGCCTGCGTTGCGGCGCGCCGGGAGGCTGGGGGACGCGTGGTACCCGATTGGAAGCAACCCGTCCTTCCCTATGGACACTCCGGAACGGCTTTCGACGGCGATGTCTACCGTCAGGCGGCATGCCGAGGAGGCGGGCCGTGATCCGGCGTCGATCGATTTCGGCTACAGCGCCGGGTGGTATAACGACAGCGAAGCGGCGACGGGACGGGACGGCGGGCGTCGTGTCTTCACCGGAAATCCCGAGCAGGTCGCCGCCGACATTCGTGAGTTTGAGAAGCTCGGCGTGCGGCACCTCGTGCTCGGGCTCACGGGCTCGTCCCCCGGCGAAACGCTGGACCGCATGGAGCGGTTCGCAAAGGAAGTAAGACCACTGACGGAATAGAGGCGATCACGGGTCGCCCACTGCGGTCCGGACTTGACTCAAGCATCGTCAGAACTATCACCCCACTACTGCCCACATTACTGCCCTACTAATGGAGGACGATATGGCCGGAAGACTGGACGGGAAGATCGCAATCGTTACCGGCGCAAGCCGCGGACTCGGCCAGTACTGCGCCGTGCAGTACGCAAGAGAGGGGGCGAAGGTGATCGTGGCGGCCCGCACGGAAAAGGAGCGAGACCCTCGCCTGCCGGGCACTATTCACGATACGGTCCGCATGATCGAAGAGGCCGGAGGAGAAGCGCTCGCGGTCGTCTGCAACGTCGCTGATGTTGACTCTATAAAGGCGATGGTCGACACGGTCCTGGAAAAATACGGCCGTATAGACA
>JADFQR010000296.1 GCA_022561735.1 Chloroflexota bacterium
CGGCAACGATGACGTACGACCCGGGAGGGGGCTCGAGTCGAAGATCGCGCGCGGGCCAGTCCGCCCCTGCGATTGATCGGTGACCCACAGTGGTCGGGAGATCAGCCCGTGACGACCACGTCGCATCGACGGCGATCATCGGTGGCCCCTCGTACACGCGATTGCGAACGCCCAGCATCTGAACTTCATCGCGTGGCACGCGCCGGGCGCTGCTTCAGCGTCCGGAACCGATTCTCTGCCGGATCTTTCGGTTTCGGCGGCGCGTCGTAACGCCAACCGACATCCAACCCGGCAGCTTCGCGATCCATCGGGCGGGCGCGTCGTACTCCGTCATGAGCGCGAACGAATAGCTGGCCGGAACCGCCCCTTCCTGTCCTCCTGAACTTGATTCAGGATCGGCTGGTCTTCGTCAACGCGCGGTGCACGGGAGATGGCCGTCCTTCCTTGTGACGGCGACCATCGATGTCCACGTCGGCGTTCGCGACGACAATGAGACGAGTCCGACACAGGGCCGGATCCTGAATCGAGTTCAGGATGACTTGATGGGATTGTGTCATCGCGTTTGCAGTGAGGGATCAATTGGACCGCCTCTTTGACGCCTACCTGATGGTTGACTGGAGCGCGAAGAACGGGCTTTCGCCGCGTCGTCCGTCTGCTGACGCTGTGTGGGTGGGCGCCGGTGAGGCCGGAGACCGGCCGCCGCGTGCGCGTTATTTCCGCTCCCGGCTTGCCGGCATCGCGCATGTGCGGCGTTTGTTGTCTCGATGGACGTCGCAGGGAAAGCGAGTACTGGCCGGATTTGACCTTCCGTACGGCTACCCGGCCGGGTTCGCTCGCTGGCTGGCTGGATCGCAGGACATCCCTGCCTGGCGCAAGACATGGGACGCCATTTCTGGCCGATACCGCGACGATGAGAGGAACCTGAACAACCGGTTCGCCGTCGCATCGGAGTTGAACGCGCTCTGTGGAGATGACTCGTACGGCCCGTTCTGGTGTGCGCCGCAGGCGAAGGTGACGAGAACGCTGCCGCCCAAGATGCGGGGCTATCTTGAGTTCCCGTACCGCATGCCGGACGGCAGCTTGCTGGATGACCTCCGGATCTGCGATGCGCGGTTCCGCAGGGCCGGATTCAACATCCACACCGTATGGCAACTCCTCGGAACCGGCAGCGTGGGAGGGCAGGGCATCGCCGGTATTCCGCACGTGGCCGCGCTGCGGGACGACCCGTCGTTTGCGCCGTTTTCGAAGGTCTGGCCGTTCGAGACCGGTTTCACCTCCCACCCGGCCGGGCCTGCAGCCAGCGCAGGTCCGGCGATCGTGCACGCCGAGATATGGCCGCGCGTTGCCGAATCACTGATGAACCCCGGCATAACAATCAAGGACCGGGCGCAGGTGATGTCGGTGGTCGAATGGGCGCGTCGTCTTGATGCGGACGGAGCGTTAGGCGCGTACTTCGCCGCCCCGGATGACCTGTCCCCGGAGGACGCTGCGGTAGCGGTGGAAGAAGAGGGCTGGATACTGGGCACGCCCTAACGTGAGCGGGCGGAATCGAGAGCCGGTCTCCGTTGGCGGCCGCGCCCGAGACCTCCCATGGCGACCGTACCCGAGACCTCCCATCGCCGGGGCCCGCTCGTAACACCACGGTTTTGCCTGGCCCGGGTGAGTGAGAGAGTTATCGGACCCGGATTACCCGGTTCAGGCGCTTACAACCAGCGCTAGGTATCGCTCGTCATGATGAACAGCGGCTTGCCCTCGAACGATGCGTAGTTAGGGCGCAGTCGTTCCGTGTTGTAGTGCTTCTGCACGTCGACGACCTTGTGAGGGCCATCAACCACGTCCAGCGGAACGCTGTCGTAGACGCCGTTGCGGATGCTGACGAGCCGGCCGGACGTGCCTTCAAGCAACAGGTCCAGCGCCAGGTTGCCGAAAGCCATCGGCACGACAGAGTCGAGCGCGTCCGGCGTGCCGCTTCGGATCAGGTAGCCCAGGCGCTGGCTGACCACGTTGATGCGGCGTCCGTTGTTGTGCTTTGCTGAGAGTTCCGAGAGCCGGGTCGCCACCTTGTCGCCGATGCCGCCGAGCCTGCGGTGACCGTACTGGTCCGTTCCATCACCCTCAAAAGACCTCTCGCCCGCCATCGTCGCCCCCTCTGACACCAGCACGACG
>JADFQR010000039.1 GCA_022561735.1 Chloroflexota bacterium
CCCGCATCCCGCGCAGGAACGACCCGATCGTATCCACTGCCGCGTTGCTGGCGTATCCACCGGCCTGGTGGCCTCCCATGCCGTCACACACGATCAACAACCCCCCGCTCCCGGCAGGCGCGTTAGGGGGCAACAGCGCGGCTAGTGCGTCCTCATTGGAGCGACGGACGCGACCCAGGTGCGTCATCGACCCGAGGGTCAACTGTGGTGGGGAGCCCGTGATCGCGGCCAATATGACCGGTTCAGGCGGCGCGCGGCCGCATCAGGCTCAACTCGGTATGGCCAACGGCGATCCGGTCACCCGGCTTCAGACGGGCTCCCGCGAGCTTCGCCCCGTCGACGTGCGTGCCGGTCTTGCTTGCGAGGTCATAAACGATGTAGCCGCCCGGCTGCCTTCGGATGATGGCGTGGCGCCGGCTGACAGATGGGTCGGTCAATTCGACCGCGGAGTCCCTGTCCCGGCCGACAAGATTGTCTCCGTCCTCAAGATTGAAGGTGCGCCCGGCGTCCGGACCGGACCGCACGACAACCACGCCGCCCGATGCCGGGGCGTCCAGGACGGTGCGGTCACCTGAACCCGCAGACTGGACCGGCGCTGAGGTTTCGACCGCCACCAACTCCAACTCCGTATCGCCGACGCGTATGCGTGCGCCGTTTTTAATCTGTTTTCCGGCCACCGACCGGCCGTTCACTTTTGTGCCGCTGGTGCTTCCGAGGTCCACCAGCACCAGATCATCATCACGCGCTATCACGACCGCATGAGAACGGCTGACGCCGGGGTCGCTGATGACAAGGTGGTTAGAGCCGTCGCGGCCGATGGTCGTGCGGTCAGCCAGGAGCTGGCAGATCTGGCCCTTGGACGGACCGGACGTGATCGCGAGCCACGCGACGAGCCGGTCATCGGCATCATCGGCGGAGCCAAGCATTGTCTCGGCTGGCCTCAGTGCGTCCACGGTGGTGGCCCGCACCTTCACCTCGTTTATCGATCCGAACTCGGTGGCAGGCTCGTCGGCCGTAAACATCAACTCGGTGTCGCCTAATTTGATGGTTGCGCCTGATGTGAGCAGCATCTCGCCGGCCACGCTCTGGCCGTCAAACATCGTGCCGCCGGAGCTGCCGGCGTCTCGCAACCTGTACTGGCCGCCCCGGAATTCGATCTCGGCGTGGTTGCGGCTGACGTTCGGGTCGTTTATCACGATATCGTTGGAATGGTCACGCCCCAGCCGTGTGACCCCGGCCGACAGTGGAACGCTCTGGCCGGCGGCCGGGCCGGACCGGAAGTGCAGCCAGGCCGGTACGGAGTTAGATGGCCCGCCGAACGAGGTCATACCGCTGCTCCCGGTCCCGTCAGGGATGCCGCCCGTAGCGATCGATCCGTCAGCGCCGCGAGCGCCATTCGTTACAGATGTGCCGGTCCCGGTTGCCGATGCCCGGCTTCCGTTAACCAGCCGGAAGAGCCGGACGGCGCCAAATCGCAACACCGCATATATCGCGGCGCCCGCAGCGCCGATGAAACTCAGTACGGCCATGTATTCCTCTTGTCCGCCGAGGTTGAGCCCGAGTCGTTCTACCGCAAGTGGCAGGGCGCCGATGAAGCCGATTACGAAAAGAACCTGCAGCGATGCGCTGTACGCGCGGCTGCGGATCGTTAACCGGGCGTGGATCAACGCCGCGAGGGCGAACATCGGTACGATGCCCGCCAGCCACGACTCGTACCAGAACCAGGCGAGGTTCCCGCTTTCAAACGGGTTTGGCAATTGACTGTGCTCGTTATGTCATGTCGCCGCAATCAGCCAGGTCAGGACACAGCTAACGACCGCACAGGCGATCTGCCGGCGCGTCAGTTATGTTCGACCCGGTTTGCGGGTTTGTAACGAGGCTAGCACCGGATCGGTACGCCGCCGTTGCGTGCTAACGCACTCCAGGTGGCGTGAAAACCCCAACATAGCCCAACATCAGGCAGGCGACTCCGAGCATCTCGAAAACCCGGCTTGAGCCGGTCTGCCGTGTGCCGTGGCGGGACAGGTGGCGCCCTTCGAGAACCTCTGGGAAGCGGCCGCGGCCCGGAATATCCCGGAATATCTAGGACAGCGCCGCTGTCCGGGGTGAATCGTCGATCACGCCCCTGGTCGCGCGCCGCCGTCAGTCCAGGCGTATCGTCCTTCCGGTGTCTGACGACTCCCTGATCGCGTCCAGAATCTGCTGGCATCGCCAGGCGTCGGTAAAGTTCGGGGCCGGGGACGTGCCTTCTTCGATGCCACGGTTGAAGTCCCTCACGAGCAGCCGGAAGGCCATCAAGCGCGGGTCGCGGCCGTCGGAGAACGGCATAAACCGCGCCGGGGTCTCGATATCCGCCAGCGGAGCGCCACCCTGGCTGCCGGACACGGTACCGTCTTCGGCCGGGTTCGGGCTAGATTGCTCGGCGAAAAGCGTTCCCTTGCTTCCCATAACGGCAATCCGGACGCCCCGCGCCGGTGTGACCGCGGACGAGCAGATCATCGTGGCGCTGCCGCCGTTTTTGAACGTCAGCGTGAATGTGAACGAGTCGTCCGTCTCTGACCGGACTATCGAGCCGTCATCAGCAGTCCGGTCCGGCTGGAACGTGTCCATCCGGCCCGTAACGGTCTCGACATCGCCAAACCAGTAGCGAAGGCCATCGATGAAGTGCGATCCGAGCGCTCCCAGGAACCCGCCGCCATCAGCGCGCCGGGATGCCCAGGTCATCGGAGGTGGCGTGCCGCCGACGCCGCGGTCCAGGTACAGTTCAAGGGCGCACAACTTGAACTCGCCGATATACCCGTCGTCGATCAGTTCCTTGATAAACGCACGTTGCGGGGTATACCGAAACTCATGGGCGACCATCGCCGTGCGGCCGGTTTCCGCCGCCGCGTCGCGCATCTCCGCCGCCTCCTCCGCGCTCAGGGCGAAGGGCTTTTCGCAGAGTACGTGCTTGCCGGACCGGAGCGCCGCCAGTGCGAACTCAAGGTGCGGCCCGGGCGGCGTTACGATAGCGATCGCGTCAAGGTCGTCGCGATTGATTAGTTCCAGCGCGTCAGTGTAAAAATCTGCAACGTCGTTCTCCCCGGCCGCGGCGCGGGCGCGTTCCTCGTTCCGGCTGTAAACAGCGGCAATTTCCCATCCCTCTGACCGGAATCCCGGTATGTGGACCGCCGATCCAAACCCGACTCCGAGGATTCCGATTTTCCGGTTACCGCTGGTCAATAGATGTCCCCCTGCGTTTTGGTGATGTCCAGATGTCAGTCCGGGCAGGTCATGTTAGGCCGCACAGCCGTCAACATGTGCCGGCGTGACCACGATTACTGGCTGGTCAGATGGGCCGCGGCCGTGATGAGGCCTACGGTGCGAGTATCCCCTGAGCGGTTGATCGCATGCGGTCGGCCTGCCGTTCTCGATCATCCTGGAGCTATCTTCGGCTGGTGCGCTGGCGGTGTGCGTTTATAGGTCGATCTACCGCTCTCAGGCACGCGTATTCTCTCATCAATCGCGTGGTTCGAGATCGAACGCCCCGGCCAGTAGTTGATACGAGCGTTTTCGGTCCTCGTAATCGTGGGTTATCGTCAGCACGATCACCTCTTCCACATCGTATTTCGCGGCGATCTCCAGGATTCCGCGTTTTACGACATCCGGGTCTCCCTCTATCGCCCGGTTCTGTTGTTGCTCCAGGTAGGCCCGTTCTTGCAGCGTGAACTCTCCTTCGAGTGCCAGCTCCGGCGCGGGCACGCCGTCGTAAGGCCGCCCCTGGTCGCGTCTCAGCCGCATAAGGTGCCGGCTCATGCCGAGCCTGCGCGCCTCTTCCGTCGTTTCGGCACATGTCGCAGCGATTCCGATGTTCACACGCGGCGCGTCGAGCCATTTAGACGGCCGGAAGGCTTCCCGGTACCTGGCAACGATGGCAGGACCTCCGTCCGGGCTTATGAAGTGCGCCCATGACAGGGGAAGGCCGAGCTGGGCCGCGTAGTTCGCGCTGCCCATAGATGAGCCAAGAAGCCAGGTTTCGGGCGACGTCGGCCCGGTTGGCATGGCGGTGATTCCGCTGTACGGGTGGCCGTCCGGCAGTTCCCCGTTCAGGTAGTTCATCAGATCGACCACCTGTTCCGGGTACGACTCAAGTGGAGGACCGACCGGCCCCGGCTGCAGGGCGGCCGCCGTTCGACGGTCACTGCCGGGAGCGCGCCCGATCCCAAGATCGATGCGTCCCGGGTACAGCGCCTCCAGCATCCGGAACGATTCGGCGACTTTGAGCGGCGAGTAGTGGCTGAGCATGACGCCGCCGCTGCCGACGCGGATCCCTGAGGTGGCGCTCGCCAACGCCGGGATCAGGATTTCGGGTGTCGGACTCGCAAGTGTTTGCGTGTTGTGGTGCTCGGCCAGCCAGTAACGGGTGTAGCCGAGGCGGTCCGCCAGCCGTGCAAGATCGATCGTCGCCAGGATGGCATCGCGTGGCGTGGCGCCCATCCGAATTGGGGACTGGTCCAGGACACTGAGTTTCAAACACAATTCCTTCTGTATGCGCTGTATGCGCGGTAATCCGTGACGCCACCGGGCCAAACGCACCGTGATTCACGGCGGCATCGGGGAGAATAACCTGTCCGAAGCCGTATTCCCCGGACGGAGGGTCTCCGAATCCCCGGCGATTTCTGTGTAAATGGCGGGTGAGTGATATTAGGTGCTGGCCGTCGGGTTTGCTGGTAGACCGCTCCGTGTGCAGGCAGTTGGACCACGGGCACCATTTTCATAAGTCTGGTTGGCGTTATGTTTGCCAGGCGTTGATCTGCCGCACCGATCCTCCATTCGTGTGTTGGCAGTTCGGGCCGCCGTCCCTCCGGGGGCGGCGGCCCATTTGCGTCATGCCCATTCCCCCGGCGCACGGTCTCCCATTCTCCCGGCGCACGGTCTCAAGATCATGATGTGACCCTGAACGACGCACGAGGCTGGGATCTTTCCAGGTGATTGACCGTCTCGTTCCCGTTGCTGCTCGTTCCCGTTACTGGCCGACCGCGTATGTACGCGTGCCTCCGGTGGGGCGTTATTACGATTACCGGTTCAACGTTCATAGCCCGTTCATAGACTGATCAAGCGGCCTGCGTTTAATGTCCCCGCAAGCAACGGGAGGCGCGGTGATGGAAGAGCGTCCGGACAAGCTCGCGGGACACACGAGCAGGTTGGCCCCCAACCGACCGTCCGAGTACGCCCCATCCCCCTCCCGTGGCGATTTCTTGTAATACGCCTCCGCTGACCTGCGTCACACCCAACCCGACTCCTTGATGTGCTGGGACGTGATGGCGCGTCCTCGGTGGGACCCGGTCTCACGGCCGATCTGTGGGGGGCGAACAGTCTTGAGCTGAACAGCGGGCCGTGCCACGACTGGCGTTGTTGCCACGACGGGGTTCTGAGTCCGGGACGCCGGTCCCGGTCCGGCCACAGCGATTCCCTCCCTTGATCTGTTCCCGGCGCCTGGCGTTCAGAGTTACCCCGGTTACGCCACGTGCGAATTCGGTTCCCGCAACCCGGGTCCATGCCACGGAAATCGCTGTCGTCCCTTCGCTGATCCAGTCGACACACTGTTCCAACACCGAAGCCAATCTGGGCCCGGCCCTACGCTCGCCCAGGGGTGTTGCAGAGTGAGAGCAGGAGAGCGTCAACGACTGGACACGGAGTTAGAAGATGCAGGTCGCCCGAACTCGAACAACACCGATGAACGTGGGGCCGATGGCGCGTATCGGCGTGGCCCTGGCATTTGGCGTGTTGTTGACGGCGACCGTATCAGCCACCGCAGGCGTCGGGTTCGACGGCCTCCCGGCTTCGACCAGCGCCGCGTACGCAGCCCTGTTCCTGGCGGGCTTCGTGGCAAGCATTACCCTGATCCTCCCGGTACCGATGATCGGGATGGTGTTCATGGCTGCGGCATTCCTCAACCCGGTCGGCGTTGCGCTGGCCGCCGCTGCCGGGGTATCGATCGGTCTGTGGCCAGCATACTTTGCCGGAACAAAGGGCGCGTCCGTCGTTGCGAGTGTTGAACGTTCCCGGCACGCGATGGTGCGAAAAACCACGTCGAAGATACTGGGCTGGTTCCGGACACGTCCCCTCTTTGCCTCATTTATGCTGGCTGCGATACCGAACCCGCTCTTTGACCTGGCAGGCCTGTTGGCCGGGGCGGCCGGTGTTCCTCTCCGGCGTTTCATGATCGGCTCCTTTGCAGGCAAGACGATTCAGATGTTGGGAGTCGCGTTGATCGGATACCTGGTCGGCGGCCATTTTCCCCTTCCCGGTTGATCTCCTCGGTAACCGCCCCTTCCGAACCCGCCGTATCCACATCCGGTACCGGCCCGGGGCCTGCCTAGAGCGCAGGTCTCTGAGAACGGGGCTCCCGGCGTGGACCCGTACCACCTGAACGGCGACAGCGCTCGATTCCTGGTCGCGATCGGCCCTGTCTACGTCAGCGTCACGAGAGCCTGGGTACGCCGCGAGGCCGATGGCGCATGTGGCGATGGCCGTGATGTCAGGCGCACAGCCCGGCGTGCACGGTGGCGACGCAGCGATGATCCGCCTGTCCGGCTGACTCGGATGCCGCACGCCTGTCCGTGCAGGGCGTCAGGTGTTTGTGGCGGAGCGGCGCTCCCCGGGAATAAACATCGGTCGACCGTGCGACAGTCGCGCTGTCAGGCTGGTGATGGGGTTTCACGCATGTGGAACGGAAGGGTTGAAGCTGTTCCGGGTGCGATACTGCGCCTGTGACGACCCTCTCTTCTCGTTGCGGCCCCGGCCCCGGCCCCGCAACGAGAGGACTATGGCCGTTTTTCCGGCCCCCAGATACTCCCAGATACTCCCAGGCGTACCCAGCTATTCTGGCGGGTTGATACACAAACCCCGGGAGGACGCACCGGCCGGACCAGTGATGCGGGCGGTTCACCTCGATGAATCGTTTCTGTTCTTCACGCCGCCCCTCGGGTTGATGTCGGGAGTTCGAGTCTCGTCTCAAGTTCCAACCGTTAACGTATCGGATGGCCTACGCAGCGTCCGGCCCTGTTTCGGGTCAGGGTCACCTGCCCAACCTGAACCACCTGCCCGATGGAGGTCGCAGTGTCCCCTCAGCTACACGTAGACCCGGCCCGTATCTCGGAGACCGCCAATCGGCTGTTGGAAGAGTTCCATCTGCCCGGGGTCTCGGTCGGCGTCGTATCGGGCGACGAGCTTATCTATGCCGAGGGCTTCGGCTGGGCAGACATCGCCTCCCGGCGTCCGCAGGACCCGGCGTTGCACCAGCGCATCGGCTCGATCACCAAGACCATGGTTTGCCTGTGCGTTATGGCGCTCGTCGATGAGGGCCGGCTATCGCTCGATGCTCGCGTCGCTGACCTGTTGCCGGACCTGAAACTTAACGGCCACGGTGACGCGTTGCGACTCAGGCACCTGCTCACCCACACAGGGGGCATCGGCGAAGCTCCCACCAGGACCGATGTCGCCGACCCGATTCGCGTCCTCTGGGCTGATAGCACCGATGCCCCGCCGTTGCCAGAAAAGTACCCGGACGGCATCACGATAGACATCGAACCCGGCACGAAATGGCACTACGCCAATCACGGCTGGATGCTTGTGGGCGAGATCGTCTCCCGGGCGGAAAATGCTCCCATTGAAGAGGTTCTTGAGCGCCGGATCTTCAAGCCGCTGGGTATGTCTGAAACCGACAACTATGACTTACCAGGTGATCGCTTAACAACCGGTTACTTGCACGCCCCGTCACACGAGGATCTCGACCAGCTCGAGTTCCTCGGCAAGTTGCCGTCCCCGGGCGAGCCGCTGGACGGTCACAACATCAAGGGGGACTGGGTATACGTGAACGGACGGGCCGCCGGCTCGGTGCAATCAAATATCCCGGACATGGCCCGCTACGCCGCGGCCCTGCTTAACAACGGCGCCGGTATCGTCCGGAGTGAAACGTTCACAGAGATGTTGAAGCCGCAGTGGTGTCCGGACGAGCGGCTTTACAACATCGGCTACTCGTTTTTCCGTTCAACTCGGTTTGGCGAGTTCACATTCGGGCACGGCGGCGGAATAGCCGGCGGCTGGAACACCGACCTGACCATTATTCCCGGGCGAAACCTGGCGATGCTCGTCCATCTAAACGCCGCCCTGGACACTTCAAGTGAGGTTTATGGACGGCTGCTTCAGGCCGTTCTCGGCGCGCCCGCGCCGGTGTTGCCGAACCTCACGCTTGACGCCGGTGTCCGGGCGTCAGCGCCCGGGGTTTACTCGCTTCCGGCCGGGGTGCTCACGAACTCCCGCCCGTTGCGATCACACGGCCGGTTGCAGATCACGGAGGAGGCCGGAGAGCTTGTCCTTCGTTCACGCCGCGGCGCGTGGCGGAACGGTGTCCGGCTGCTGCCGGCCGATCCGGAAGACCCGTACTTTCTCGCACTGGACACGGCCGAAATCGAGAAGCCGAGGATCGCGCTGGTGACCAATTCCACCGGGCAGGTCACGGGGATGCGGCTGGACCGTATGGCGTGGATGG
>JADFQR010000040.1 GCA_022561735.1 Chloroflexota bacterium
TGATTCCGATCCGCCCCGTTGAGCAAATATCTAATCTGTACGGCTCTGTACGGCCCGCACACGATAAACGAACCACCGGGGGCGCGCACACCGCCTTCAGCCAACCCCTCGCCAGAAGGGCTCGCGTTTGCGCGCTGTCTCAAGGATTGACGGGTCCCACGGTTCCAGATCGAACCCCTCAGGCTGCGGCGGCCGTCCGACCCAGCCGATATGGCTGTGAACACGGTCATCCGTGTAGTACGTCTCGTATATGAGCTCGACAAACTCGGAGAACTGCACCGGCAGCGCCTCCTCAACACTGTTGAGGGAAGCGATCTGCGTCTCGCTATCGAGCGCAGCGAATCCGCCCTCGGCCCGTGAGGAAATGTCGAGCGACAACGCGTCCAGCACCGACAGCAGCCCGGACCGAAGACGCCCGTAGCGCAGTGACGCGCGTTCCAGGTTCTCCGCAAGGCCGAGTTCACCGGCGCCGGGAAGGTCCCCGTTCGATGGAATAATCAGGTCCATCACCCGCGCCAGGATTACCCGGTCTGTGTCCGTGATCTGCCTGTCACTGGTCGGCATTTGCGCCCTTTTCGCATTACAGGGTGATGTCCGCTCCCGGTGTTGGGAAGCGATCGGTTCGGGAGTGTGCCCGGCCGCCGTCGCCGGGTCAGCCTTTCAGATCGTCTCTTTCATGCACGATGTAATCGGCGGTTCGTAGCGCGATCGCCTGCAGAGTAGGGGTTGGATTAACCGCGCCGGCCGTCACGAACACGCTGCCGTCGACGATGAAAATGTTGTCCGCATCATGCGCCTGGCACCACTTGTTGACCACGGAACGCTCCGGGTCGTCGCCCATCCGGGCCGTACCCATGAGGTGCCAACCGCCGCTGCGTAGCAACGGGTTCGCCATGATCCGGGTCGCGCCCGCTTCCTTCAGCACACGTGTGGCCATCGTGACGGAGTGATCCATCAAGCGGCGAGAGTTGTCGCTCAACGTGTAGGTGACCTTCGGGGCGGGAAGCCCGTTGCTATCGGTAAGCTGCGGGTCAAGCGTCACAGTGTTGTGCTCTTCCGGTAGGTCCTCACCGATACCCGCCAGTGTGACGATGTGGCCAAACCGCTCGGCAAAATCCTCGTGGTGTCCCTCGCCCCACTTGACCGGTTCATGTGCGCCGCCGAGCGCCGTTGCCAGCGGGCCGGTGCCCCGGTTGAGCTGGTAGGCGTACCCGCGAACGAAATCCCGGCGCGGGTCGGTCTCATAGAACTCCTGGCACATCAAGATGTTGCCCATCGGGCCTTTCCAGGTCTCCGAAAGGCCAGGGATGAGCCCGGACGTGATCGAGTACGGATGAAACATCAGGTTCTTGCCGACGAGACCTGTCGAGTTCAAGAGTCCATCGGGATGTGCGTCCGATTTCGACATCAACAACAGGCGCGGGGTTCCGATTCCGTTGCCTGCCATGACCACACTGCGCGCGGCCTGGTGCTGGACCGCGCCCTCCCGGTCGAAGTAGGTCGCCCCGGTGGCCCGTCCGTCCGATCCGATCGTTATCTCTGAGACGCGGGCGTGGGTCTTTAAGACAGCTCCGAGCCGGATCGCCTCCGGCCAGTACGTTACGTCCGTGCTTGCCTTCGCCTTTCTCGTGCAACCGAAGCCAACGGGACCGCAGTAGTTACATGCGTCCCGGCCCTGGTACGGAACCGAGTTGACGTAGTTGTCGGACGGCCACCAGTGCCAGCCAAGCCGGTCAAAGGCCGCTGCCATGTGCTTGCCGTCCTCCCCGAGGGGGATCGGCGGCATCGGGCGCTGCGAGCGGGGCGGGCCTGCCGGGTCACCGCTTATCCCGGAGCAACCCATCATCAGGTCGTTCATGTCGTAATACGGCTCAAGGTCTTCGTAGGTGAAAGGCCAGTCGTCAGCGACTCCGTCCAGAGACTTCACGCGAAAGTCGGACGGGTGAAGGCGCGGCGCGTGCGCCGTCCAGTGGATCGTGCTTCCGCCGACCGCAGCGAACATGAGCGGTGTGATCGCGGACTCACTGTCGTTGACCGGATAGTCCTCGGGAAGACCTCGTTTGTTCGGGTCCCAGTTCCACTCGTGCCGTCCCAGGATCTCCCAGTTTCGTTCACGCGTGGGATAGAGCGAAGGGTTGATCCAGCGCCCTTGTTCCAGGCACACGACGGAAAACCCGGCCTGGGCGAGCCGCCATGCGACGGCCGCACCAGAGGCGCCGGCCCCCACGATCAATACGTCCGCCACGTCCGGTGGCGACTGGCCTTCGGTAGAGATTTCCGGGGTGGTCACCGTTTGACTTTGCTGTTCTGCTGATTGATCCGGGGATGAGGCGTTGATCATGCAGGGCAGGCTCCGCTCATAAAACGTCGGGCGTGACTGGACGGGAAACTTACCACGCGGCGGAGTTCTTGTTGGGGGTTGCCCGAATGGAAATCGAACCGGATATCGAGCCTTTGATGGCATCAATGGCATCAGATATCACAATGATCTGAAATCCCAGAGCTGAAGGGAGCGCAACATGGCGACCGTCACGGTGACCGGAACATCGGACGACAGATACGAAACCCGGATCACGGACGGACGGCACGTCTACAGCGCAGACGAGCCAGAACCGATCGGTACGGACGCCGGCCCGAACCCGTACGAGTTTCTGCTGTCCGCACTCGGCGCATGCACCTCGATCACACTGTTCATGTATGCGGGGCGCAAGAACTGGCCGCTGGAGCGCGTCCACATCGAGTTGTCATACGACCGCGTACACGCCGATGATTGCGAGCATTGTGAAGAGGAACACGGGATGGTTGACCTGATCGAGCGGAAAATCCGGTTCGAAGGGCCGCTCAATGCGGAGCAACGGGAAAGACTGGCGTACATAGCCACGCGTTGCCCGGTTCACAAGACGTTGTCAGGCGGCGTGACGATCGTGGACGAAATCGAGTAGGGAGCAGCGTTCTCATTCTTGAGATGCGCCGATACTCACTGACCGTTGGCGGAACGTCGGGTTGCCACATCGGAAGATGTGGCAACGTCACCCGACGCCGGGATTACCAGCCTCTGCTCGTAGGCGAACACCACGACCTGTGTCCGGTCCCGCATGTCGAGCTTCGATAAAACTCGTTTCACGTGGGTCTTCACGGTGCCCTCGCTAATGAACAATTCTTCGGCAATATCAGCGTTCGTGTCGCCGTGTGCCATCAGCATGAACACTTCCTGCTCTCGATCGGTCAATTCGCGAAGTGCGGATGCGTCCGGAGTGAACTCAGATCCGGTCTCTGATGGATCCGGAACCAGGGCCAGGATGTCAGCAGACGACGACCCCGTCGCCGGATCAGCAGGGGTGATCGTCGTAGGAATGGCCGCGTTGAGCGACTCTGCCACCGACATCGCTCCCGGCCCGGGATCTGGATTGACTTCGGCGCCAGGGCCGGGCGGAGTTACTCCGAGACCCCGAGGCGGCGTGAATCCCGGGCTGTCCTCTTCGGTCGGCGGTGGCGTAGGCAAGCTTGAAATCCGTGGCGAGCGAGACCCCAACATCAATCTGGCCCACCATCCGTGTATCGATGAGAAGGCAAGAACTACATGCGATGCGAGGATGAGTCCCACAAGGCCGAACGGGGTGAGCAGTAGCGCTTTGAACGGTGTGTCCAGGACAACCCTGTAGCCTCCAAAATCGAAATTTGGCCCGTCCGTGACCATAGCGAATAGTGGGGCGAAGACCATCGCTCCGGTCACCGAGTACATGACCACGAGGGTTACGAATGCGGCGATACCGATGGGGAACTGCGCTACGAGGTAGACGAGTCCCGTCCAGGTCGTCGGGTCGACAAGCCTGAGCTTCACTTGCGAGCGGAAGTTGCTGACGCCTTCGAGTTTTGATGGCGGGCGTCTGATCGGCGTACGGTTTGCGTATCCGGCGGTAGAGGCTTCGAAATCGCCGAGCCATCGGGTGATAAAGAGAGTGGCGAGCAGTATCGCCGGTCCGACCAGCGTCCAGATCAGTGCTCCACCCAACGAGAAGGAAACGGTGAAAAATACGAAATACGCGATGCCGAGGGGGAACATTAGGAGCATGTGCACGGCACGCACGTACGTGCGGTACTCGACCACCGGGCGGAAGATATGGCCGATCGGTCCGCGACTGGATGGATACGATGTGGTGAACGGGTTGTATCTGTAAGTCATACAAACAGTTTCTGGTGACTCTCGCCTGAATACGTCTCCCCACGGGGGCATTCTGCCGATGCGGTCATAACCCGCTGGGGTGATTCCCCATCCTGTTGGCACGCGGCTCGTGTAAATTGCGGCGAGGCGCCCGGTGTGAAGAAAACACCGTCCTGCCCGACGCCCTTACAACAGCTCCACCTCGGTCGACCCGTCGCCGCCCATAGACTGTTCAGACCGCTCGAACCCGCCCACCGCCGGGTGACGTTGCAGCGCCTCCCGCGTGGCGTCTCTCAGTGCGCCGGTCCCCTTGCCGTGGATGACCCGAACGCTCGTTAACCCGAGAAGGGCGGCCTCATCCAGGAACGCCACCACCCGTTCATACACCTCGATGGCCCGGATGCCCCGGATGTCCAGTTCCCGGGTCGGCTCATCGATTATCGGTATCGATGTCGTGATCCTGGGCGCTTCCTGCGCCGGCGCGTCCTCAGAGGGCGTGACCACCTTCAGCCGGGCGACGTTGAGTGTGACCCGCGCGTTTCCAAGATGGAGATTCACGGAGCCGTCCGGGTTCACGTCCACGACCGTCGCCCGGGCGTTAAGGCCCCGGACCTCCACTATGTCGCCTGCGGTGAGTGGACGTGGCGCTGGTGGCGCTTCTTCCGGCTCGATCTGTTTGCTCTCGGCGGGGCGGGTCACATTGAACCGGTCTGCGCGCTGGAGAGATCGCCTGACCCGGTCCGTCTCGCGTCGCACCGCCGCCATATCGCGTTCCTGGCCTGCCCGCCGCTGGATCTGCCGCAGGCTTGTACGCACCTCCTCCGCCTCGACCTGTAGTTCGCGCCGGGTCTCCTCTACGAGGTCGTCCTGCGCCTCTGTGATCGCCCGCACGCGCCTCTCCAGGTCACTGCGAGCCGCCTCGGCTTTGATCCTGTCAGATTCAGCGCTCGCCAGCCGTCCTTCTATCTCGGATCGTTCGCGTTGCAACTGGAGAAGCAGGGTCTCCGTCGCCGAGTGTTCCGGGGACAGGAACGACCGCGCCCTGTCCAGCACGGCTTCCGGAAGGCCCAGCCGCTCGGCTACCGACATCGCGTAGCTGCGGCCCGGGGTGCCCATGGAGACGCGGTAACTCGGCAACATCGTGTCGGGGTTCAGCTCCACGGCGGCGTTCCGCATGCCGGGCGTCTCACCGGCGTGTTCGGCAACGGCGCGGTGGTGGGTTGTGACGATGGTCGGGACGCCGAGCTGGACCAGGTGGTCGAGGATCGCCCGGGCCAGCGCAGAACCCTCTTCCGGGTCGGTCCCGGTGCCAAGCTCGTCCAGCAGCACGAGTGATCGATCGTTCGCCTCCGCCAGCACATCGACTACGGCTCCCAGGTGGGACGAGAAGGTAGAGACAGAGCGTTCGATGCTCTGGGCGTCCCCGATGTCCACGTACACCCCGTCGAACACGGAGATCTCGGTCAGCGGATCGCCCGGGACCTGCATGCCGCTCTGGTGCATCAGTACCGCCAGCCCCGCCGTCTTGAGAGCGACGGTCTTCCCGCCCGTGTTGGGGCCGGTGATAACGAGAGCGCGAAAGCCGGCTCCAACTGAAAGACTGATCGGGACCGCCTGTTCGCCCAGCAGGGGGTGCCGCACATCGACCAGGTTGAGCGCTGTTTCGTTGCTCGCCGGCAGCGTGATAGCGCGGGCCGCACGCATGGCGTGTGCCAGGCGGGCGCGCGTGAAAACCAGGTCCAGCCTGCCCGCCGCCTCGATCGCCATCATGGCGTCCCGGGCGCGGTCCGCCACAAGCTTGGAAAGGCGTCGAAGGACCTTGTCCTCTTCCCGAACGACCGCCGCGGAGGCCTCTCGCCAGCCGTTGCACAGGTCCACAGCGTCAAACGGCTCTACGAACAGCGTCTGGCCGGTGTTGGACACGTCATGCACGATCCCCGGCACCGCCGAGCGTTGGTCCGCGCGCACCTCGATAACCAGCCGGTCGCCTCTCGTCGAGACTACCGGCGCCTGTATGGCCCCGCGTATCTTCGGCCGCGCGATCAGGCGCTCCAGGTGGCTGGTCAGCCTGCGGTACCGTTCGCCGACCCCGGACCGGAGCCTACCCAGGTCTGGCGTGGCCGAGTCGCGGATATTGCCGCGCTCGTCGATCGCCTCGCCGATGCGCTCGTCGAGCCAGCGAAGGTCGGGTATCAGTGCGGCGAGGATGCCGACCACCGGCGTGGCCCGTCCCAGCGCCTGGGCGGCGTCGCGCGCCTCCGAAAGGGAACGCAAAACCTGGCCGGTTCGTAGCAGGGCCTCGCCTTCGAGAACACCGCCGAGTTCGGCTCGCTCGATGTATGGCCGGGGGTCGATCAGCCCGCCCAGGCCGATGTCCCCGGATTCATCGATTATCCGACGCGCTTCGGCCGTTTCTTCCTGCAGCCGTTCGATCTCGCGTTCGTCACTTGAAGGCTCCAGCTTGAGCGCGAGTTCACGCGCCCTGAACATCTGCGCGCGGCCGGCAAGCAAGTCCAGCAGTTTTGGCCACTCTATAAGCTCGCGTGAACGCTCGGCGAGCGTCTGCCGGGGCGTCAGGTCTGGCGACTCATCATCGTTGTGCGCTTCGTGTTCGAGCATCGAGTGGCTATTCTAGTGTTGGACCGCCCACGAACCATCTTCCGGCCCTTGTGGGGACTATCCGGGCACAGGAGACCGCATGCCGGGCAATACCGAATCCCTCGCTCAGGCGATACCCGGCGGCGGAGAGATTTACAGCGCCCTCGTCGGGCTTCTTGCGCGGGCGGGCCTGGGATACTCAGGTGGTTTCGTGGAGGTGGACGGGTGCCGGATTCATTACCTGGACTACGGTCCCCGCAACGGCGATAACGCCCCCGGCCTGCCGCCCGTGGTGCTCATGCACGGAGCCGGTCCCGGCGGTGGCAACTGGTACCGGCAGATAGCGGCCCTGTGCGATAAACGCCGTGTGATCGCGATGGACGGCCCGCTCTTTGGACTGTCTGACCTGACCGATCTGGACGAACACCCGACCATGTTTGGCGCGCGCTTCCTGATTCGGTTTCTGGATGCGCTTGGTGTTCAACAGGCTGACTTCGTAGGGCTGTCCTTTGGTGGAGCGGTGGTGCTGGCGCTCGCTATCGATCAACCGGACCGCGTGCGGCGGCTCGCGCTGGTTGGCTCCGCGGGACTGGGGCGCGGTTTCCCGTACGCATGGCGGCTGGTGCATGCGCCGGTACTCGGCAATATGTTGTTCAAGCCATCCCGTTTCGTACGTGACCGCGTGTTTGAACGCTGGGAGGTTCGGAAGCCCGGGCTGCCGGACGCCCGGGCGTATGCGGAATACTCGCTCGCCGTCCGCATGCGGCCAGGACGTTGGGAGCCCATGAAGGCGGGGATGAAGCGCTTCACATCATGGCTTGGCCAGCGCCGGCGTTTTTCTGACGACGAGTTGAGATCGGTGGCGTCACCGACCCTCATCCTGTGGGGTGACGACGACCGCGTTTTCCCGGTCAACCACGGTGAACGAGCGGCCAGGTTGATCCCGGACGCTGACCTCAAGGTGCTGCCGGACGCTGGCCATGTGTGTTTCTGGGATCAGGCCGAAATGGCAAATCGACTTCTTGTCGCGTTCCTGAACGGCGCCTGACCCACGCTGTTTTCGCCCTGCGGCGAGTGCTGCCCCGGCCCGTTCAACAATTGGATGACGCCGGTAACTCGCGCGTAACGGGTCGCGGCCCAACATCGTTTCCAGCAAAGACACGATGTCCGGCTCAAGGGGCCGGTCACACGTTGGAAGCGGAGGCCTTGATGCGCACTCAAACACTCACACTACGGGCAAGACGGCCGCTGATCGCCGGACTTGTAGCGATGGTAATAGCGTTGCTGGTGGCGACTTTCGGTGGCGGCTGGGTTGTGCGCGCTGATGGGAGTACCGGTTCTGCGCCCGGGACGCTACCGGGAACCTGCCGGGAACTCTACCGGGGACGCTTCCTGCCACCACTCCCACTCCGGAACCCGTCCCGGCCGCTCCCGACAGCCCGGAGTTAGCGTTCGCTATCGCCGGTGACGGGGAGGCCGGGATTGTGTGGGCTGCGCCACGTACCGGCGATCCGGGCGATGTCGACTCATACGTCGTAACGTCCGTTCCAGACTCCGGGACTGTCACGGTTGACGCAGGACATCGGCATGTGATCGTTGACGGACTGACCAACGGTGTGGAGTACGTATTCTCGGTCGTGGCGCTCGGTCCGGGCGGCTCCAGCGCTCCCACGGAGACCAACGCCGTCACGCCCGGCGAAGATGAAACGGTTCCCGCCGGGCTGCTTGAGAAACTGGAAGGCCACCTCCAGGACGCACGCAACA
>JADFQR010000297.1 GCA_022561735.1 Chloroflexota bacterium
ACGGCGCCATCATGCCGTAGGACGTGCCCGTGACCCATCCCGGGTCCGCCGTGCAGAAGTAGATGTCGTCAAAATGCAGGTCCAGCGCCCATTTGCCCGTGGCGTACTGCTGCACCGCGGCGAGGTGGCGGTGGACCGCTCCCTTGGGCTTGCCGGTGGTTCCTGACGTGTAGTGCATGATCGAGTAGTCGTACATCGATGTCGAGACGATGCTGAACTCGTCGGACGCATCGGCCATGAGCGTCTCGTACGACAGGTCGCCCTCGGCCAGAGGTGCGTCCGACCGGCCGTCCTTGTTGACGACCACGATGTGCTCGATGGCCGGGCATTCCGGAAGGATGCCGCCGACCTTTTCACGCAGTTCCGGCTCGGTCAAGAAGATCTTTGCGCCGGAGTCCTGCAGGCGGTCGCGGACGGGCTCTGGCCCGAACGCCGAGAAGAGCGGTCCTACCACGCCGCCCGCCTTGAGGGTTCCGAAGAAGGCGAAGTACAGCTCGGGCAGCCGGTCCATGAAGATGAAGACGCGGTCCCCGCGGCCCAGTCCGAGATCCGTCACGACGTTGGCCCAGCGGTTGGTCTCTGCCTTCATCTGGGAGAAGGTGTAGGTCTCCTCCTCCCCGTTCTTGCCGGCCCAGATCAGGGCTACTTTGTCACCGTGACCATGTGTGACGTGGCGGTCGATCGCCTCGTAGGCCTTGTTCAGGCCACCATCCGGAAGCCAGTCCAGCTCCGCGTACATGTCGGTCCACTCGAAACTCTTCGCCGCTTCATCGCGATCGATGAGGTTGGGCTTGACCGCCATCTCTGAGATAGCCGGCTTGGTGATCGGATCGAACGGCACTTGTACGCCTCCGGTGCTGTCCCCTGTAATTATTTTCCCTGCGCTAGCGGGCATGAGGATACCGGACGCAACTGTGTCCGGCAAAAGGGCCGTGCGGCGTTCTACAGGTCGTTGCACCGGTCCCGTGGTTTTAAGACGCCTGCCTTGAACGGGAAGGCTCGCGTTGACCGGTCGCGAGGGCGGGGACATAATCTGGCCGTCCCCTTTTACACTCAGTCCCGTCACTTTCCCGGTCCATTCAGGGGGCCATCCCGAGGAGGCATCAGACTTGTCCGACGAGAATCCCATCCTGCTTGAACACGACGGCCCAGTCGCCATCGTCACGCTCAACCGGCCGCACGCACTCAACGCGCTCAGCCGGCAGCTTTTCACAGAGCTTTACGAGACGATGGACAGGCTTGACGAGGACGATGAGACGGCCGTGATCGTCGTAACCGGAGCGGGTGACCGCGCCTTCTCCGCAGGGGCGGACATCAAGGAAATGGCCCGGCTCGCGGCGGAAGACGTGCCGCCGCCCTCCAGCAACTTCTCCGAGCATTCGTGGCGCTTCGCAACAGGGCGGAAGCCGCGCATCGGAGCGCTGAACGGTCTTTGCTACGGCGGGGGCGGCGTGCTGTCGACTTCGTTCGACATTCGTGTCGGCTGCGAGCGCACCCGGTTCCGGTTCCTCGCTGTGACCTACGGGCGGATCAACAACACCTGGCTGCTGCCGACGATAGTGGGACTGCCGGTGGCACGCGAGTACCTTTTCACGGGACGTATCGTCGAGCCGGACGAGGCGTACAGGGCCGGACTGCTGAATCATCTCGTGGAGCCGGACCAGGTGATGCCGAAAGCGATGGAACTCGCCCACGACATCGCCAAAAACGATCAGCGCATGGTGCAGGGCGCCAAGCGGCTGATCGACGGCAACATCGGCCGGAGCTGGCGGGAGCAGTTCGAGGAAGAGATCAGCGAGCAGAAGACGAAGCTCGCACCGACCCCTGTACTGGAGGGGTTCAAGGCGTTCATTGACCGCAAGGGAACGGGCTAACGCGCAAGCGGTTTTAACAACCCTCTTTTCGGCAACAAAAACGGCCGGGCTCCCCGGGCGGATCACACCTCTTGTGCAACCCGCCGGGAGGCCCGGCCGCTAAAGTTTCTCCAGCCTGTCGTCAGGCTCTACGCTGGGCTGGCACTGGCGGCATCGCTGCCGTTTCGGTTCAGTTTGAACGCGCTCACCACCTTTTTGAGGTCTGCCGCCATGTTGGACAGCGTCCCGGCGGATGCCACCACCTCTTCGACCTG
>JADFQR010000298.1 GCA_022561735.1 Chloroflexota bacterium
ACGGTCACGCCGGGTGAACCCGCGCGCCACGCGAATGGCCGCCGTAGTGGAGTCAGTCCCGCTCTTGCCGAATCGCACCATCTCGGCGCACGGAATCTCCTCGATGAGCATCTCGCTCACCTCGATCTCAAGCGGGTGTGGCAGCGAGTAGATCGTGCCCTCGGTGATCTGTGACTGGACGGCGGCGGTCACGTCCGGGTCGTTGTGACCCAGCACTACCGGGAGGAGCGACATCGGGAAGTCGATGAATTCGTTGCCGTCAACGTCCCACACGCGGCCGCCGCTGCCTCGCTCAATAAACGCCGGCGACACTCCACGCACGAACTGGTTCGGGTTCTTGCTGAAGGTCTGACTGACACCCGGAATCACGCGATTCGCGCGCTCAAGGTAAGCGGCGGACTGCGTTACCGGTCTCACTCCGTACTCTCCGGGCTTCAAACCGGGTCCTCCGTATTCCTACCGGGCGTATTCATACCGGGCGTGTGCTGCCCGGCCGTACTCTCGTCGGCAGCGATCGACTCCGCCCATCCTTCGTTCCGCCGGTGGTCGGGGTGCAGCGCAGCGATATCCGGGCGTTCTTCCAGCATTTTCAGTATCGCCTCAACCGAAGGGAATCGGTCCTCGGTCTCAGGCAGGTTTGCGAAAACGGCCCGGATGAACTCCAGGTCGTCGGGCTCATCCACCGTCCACCTGATGTGTGACAGGTCCGGCTCCCGGGTGATGTTGCACACCGTGAACAGGTCCGGGTTGGTCCGGATGTAGGTGATGACATGCTCGCGGTCAGAGGGCAGGGTGGCGACGTGCCAGATACGCTTCAGCGCTGCGTACGACACTACCTCGGTGTCCAGGCCATCGGGGAATGTCGGCACGATCAAGTTCGTGGCATAGTCCAGGTCGCCGAGCGCGAACCGGGCGACGATCTTCCCGCTCACGGCCGGATCAACCAGCGGGCAGTCGGCGGTGATGCGTACCACCCCGTCGGCCTCAAATGCCGTGGCGGCCTGGTAGTACCGGTCAAGTACGTCGGTAGGGTGGCCGGCGAACGCCAGGGCGCCTATGGCGGGCGCGATCTCCATTATCGCGGCATCTTCCGGCGCGGTGGTCGTCGCCACCACAACATCGTCAACACCCTTGATCGCAGCGGCTCGCTCAACGACATGGGCCAGCATAGGCTTGCCTGCGATATCGGTCAGCACCTTGTCCGGGAGGCGAGAGGACGCCATGCGGGCCTGGATGATGCATACGATCCTCACGTCAGGCTGATCTCCCGCCGCTCCCGAGCGGACCGCTTGGCCGCCAACACGACCTCAAGGACGCGCCGCGCCGCAGGCCCGTCCACCGGCGGGGTGGCGCGGCCATTTACACATTCCACGAAGTGAGCGATCTCTGACAGGTACATCTCGTTCGGGTCGGGCGTGATCTCAAACACCTCGTCATCCCGGCCGTCGCGTGTGACGGTGACGCCGCTGGTGTAGTCCCAGAACAGTGTGGCCTCAGCGCCCACGTACTTGCATGACCGCGCGTACCCGCGTTGCACACAGTCCACGTGGATCTCGGCCAACCGGCCGCCAGGGAGTTCCAGAATCGCAAGCGCCGTGTCCTCCGTCTCTATCTCAAGCTCGGACAACCTGCCGGCGCGGGCAAACACGGACCTGACCTCGCCTCCCAGCCACGCCACGTAGTCGAACTCGTGAGACTCTTCGAGGAGGATTCCTCCGCCGGTCGACTCGCAGGCGAAGTAACCCGACCGGTAGTCGGCGCCGGGCCGCCACGTCGGCAGGTACTGCCCGTACTCGGCGCGTAACGTCAGCAACTCCCCGGCGACCCCCGCGGTGACCAGGGAACGTAGCTTCAACAGGCCGGGATGGAACCTCAGGTTGTAACCCACCATCACCACCAGGCCGGCCCGTTCCGCTGAGTTCAGCAGCCGGTCGAGCGACTCACTCAACTCGTGGGAGATCGGCTTTTCGATGAAGATGTGCGCTCCGGCATCCAGCGCCCGGGAAGCGACTTCCACGTGCAGGGTCGGCGGGGTGCATACCAGCACAGCCGTCGGCGCCGCCGCCAGCGCCGCGTCCAGCGATTTGAAGCTCTGTGCCCCGTTCTGTTCCGCCGCCGCGCGGGCCTG
>JADFQR010000299.1 GCA_022561735.1 Chloroflexota bacterium
GGCCGTACGGTTCGCGCCGATCCTGTCGCGCAGGGCGAGCAGAAGCGCCGCCGCCGATTCCAGCCTGCCGTCCGGTCCGGCGCCGATTCCGGCCCAGTACGCGTCGTACACGATGCTGTTCAACGTGCCGGTCACTACATCGCCCCGGCCGATCTCCTGATCGGCGTCAAGGAGCGCCAGCAATAACGCTGCCGCCGTACTGGCATCGGCGTATGCCAGTTGCCGCACCATGCGCTCCGGCGTCGGCTCCGGGCCGTCATAGCGGGCCAGCAACGCAAGGGAACGGGCCGGGTCAGCCCCAAAAACGCGCACCGCCTGTTCGCCGTGTCCGGCCACCCACGGCAAGGGCCGGAGGTCTGTTTCGGCGAAGATGCGGAGTACCAGGTTCGGGTCGGTCCCGCCAATTCCGTCCAGTAACAGGTAGATGGCCTCGTCAAACGGGGCGTCGATAGCGAAATTGCCCGAAGTGTTGACGGAGAGGAGCGCGATTCCCTGCACCAGGTCGTCCGGTGAAGCGCCGGGGACGACGCCGGAGGCGTTCAGCAGTCGTTCCGGGGTTATCTCCCCGACCCGGGCAGCGGATGGCCGCACGTCCAACAACCGCAGTAGCAGCAGGTCCGGAATCACTGCGATCACGTCACGGGCGATGTCGGGTTCAGCGTTTCGCATCGTGTCGAAGATCGTGTCGATGCGCCCGGCCAACTCGGCGTCTGAATAATCCGACAACCGATCGGCCAGTGCCCCCGCCGCAGATACAGGGTCTGTCAAACCTCTATCAAGGGCAGCGTCTGCGATAGCGACCAGCTCCCTCAGTTCATCAACGTACGCGCTGGTGGCCGCCACGATGCCATCGGAGCCGGTCGCGCTCCCCGCCGGGAACAGTTCAAGCAGCGTGCGCGCCTTCAACAAAGGGGCGAAATCCCTGAAATCTGGCAATCCTCTGGATTCCGCGTCCCCGTCCCCGGGTTCCCGGAGTTCGCCGGTGAGCGCCCGGTACCGCGCCGCCTGCTCGGCGGGGGGAAGCGGGTCCAGCTCACGGTATGCGTCGAGGGTGTCGCCGAGCTCCTGTCCCCGGGCTCCTGATCCGCTGGCGAGCACATCGGGGTGTGCTGCGTGCAGGTCAAAGATGTCGCGCAGGTACCTGGCCCAGAAATTGAACCCGCGGTCCGTGCCTGTGGCATCGGTTAACGCAGCGCGCCGCTCCTTGATCTCGTCAAACTGGTCTGCGAAATCAAAAAGCCGTTGCCTTTCCTCTCCTTCGAGGATGAAGGAAATCTCGGCGCTTATCCTGGCGTCTTCGAGCCTTGACACGTTCTGATACGGATCGAGCGGAAAGTGCTGTAACCCGAAAACCTGGCCAGCTTCATCCCGCTCATCGGCATCGAGGCTGAACCACCATGAGAGCGCCGCCGCCCAGTCCGGCAGATCGCCGGCCACGCCGTCGGTCGTCAGGTAGGAGGAGTAGTACTTTCGCAGGATAGGCGGGACAAGATCGAGGTCCCCGCCCGTGAAATAAACCAGGTCTGCCTCGCCAAAGTGCACCAGGTCCGGCAGATCGCCGCGATCGAGATTTGGCAGGTTGCGAAACCGGTCCCGCAGGGGTTCAAACCGGTCCGGCGGTTGCCGCATGAACGTGAGCAGATCATCCCGGTACGCCTGCACGATCCTCTGGATGTCCGCGTGATCCTGTCCGGGCGTTCCGGGAGCGAGATCAGGCCGTCCGTCCACCGGGAACCGGCCCCAGTATGAATGTCCGAGCTCATGTACTACTGAATGTGGTATCGCCTGCCCGGCGCCCGCCCAGCCGTTGGCCCCGGTACTCCCGAACCATGCAGGCTGGCCGCGCATCTGTCTGAAATCGTAAGAGTTTTGCCAGTCGATACCGTCCGGGGTGAATCCCCACAGGCCTTGAACGGCTTCCAACCTGCCGCGTACCCATTCCGGCTCCGGGATTAACGATGCCGGGTCCTGTAATAAGGATGTCTGTGTGGCGGTCTGTTCAACGGCCACCGCCGGGTCACTTGCAGGCAGCTCCGCCGGGGAGTTCGCAGGGTCGCTGGATGAACTGCAAGCCATCGCGACGAT
>JADFQR010000300.1 GCA_022561735.1 Chloroflexota bacterium
CAGGATGGCGCCGACCACGTCGTCCGTAGCGATCCAGCTGATGTGCTGACGCCCGTTGCCAACGCGCCCACCCAACCCGAGCCGGGCGAGTGGAAGCTGGCGTGTGATCAGCGCGTCGCGAGCGTCCACGATAACGCCGAACCGCGTGTTTACGACCCTGATCCCGGCTTCGGCAGCGGGCTCACAGGCCGCCTCCCACTCCACCGCCACGCCGGACAGAAAGCCATCGCCCGGTTCCGAAGATTCGTCCAACTGCTCCCCGGGGCGATTTCCGTAATAGCCCACGGCGGAGGCGCAGACCAGTACGGCGGGGGGGCGCTCCAACCCGGCAAGCGCGTTCGCAAGGAGCCGCGTGCCCTCGACCCGGCTTGTGCGGATGCGCTCTTTCTTCTCGCGTGACCATCGCCAGCTGGCGATAGGTTCTCCCGCCAGGTGAATGACGGCGTCGTGACCCTCAAGCATGTCGGCGTCAACCTGGCCCGTCGCCGGGTCCCACCGGGCTTCGCCCCCGGCCCGTGCGGCGACTCTGCGAACCAGCCGCGTCACCTCGTCACCGCGCGCCCGGAGGGCGAACGACAGGGCGCTGCCCACAAGCCCGGTCGCTCCACTTATCGCGACCTTTATCGTCATGCTGATCTCCCGTTGTGTGCGTCCCGTGTATAACCGGCGCGTTGAAGCCGCGCCCGCCACCGGTCCGGTTGCATAATTGCGGTCTTAACGTCGGCCGGCCCGGATCGGGACCGCGTCCCTGGAACATGGTAGTGGACCCGTTCAGTAAATCAGCAAGTAAGGGATCACCGGTCTTTCGATGTCCGCAGAAACAATCCTGGTCGAACGCGACGGACCGGTCGCAACCATCGTGCTGAACCGTCCCGACAAGCTGAATGCGATATCGCTCGATATGTGGGGAGAACTGAGCAGGCAGGCCGAGACTCTCGGGAGCGATGAGGGCGTCCGTGTCATCGTGTTCCGCGGCGCGGGCGGGCGCGCATTTTCGGCCGGCGCTGATATAGGCGACTTCGAGACCAGCCGGCACGACTCAAGTTCAGCGATCAAGTATGCGGAGGTGTTCGAGGGAGCGCTTGAAAAGGTTGCCGGACTCAGCGTTCCAACGATTTCGATGATCGAAGGCGTATGTGTCGGCGGAGGACTTGAACTTGCCTCTGTAACCGACATCCGTATCGCTGCCGAGGGCTCGCGGTTCGGCGTGCCGGTAGCGCGCATAGGCGTGGTCGCAGGTTACGGTGAAATGCGCCGGCTGGTGTCGATCGCGGGCCCGGCGAACGCCGCATACATCGTGCTGAGCGGTGAAATCCTGGATCACCAGACGGCTCTCGGGATGGGCCTTCTGGCGCGGGTTCTGGAACCGGAAAAACTGTCGGATCACGTATATGAACTGGCCAGGCGGATAGCTGACCTGTCGCCTGTGTCCCACGCCGCGCACAAGGAAATCCTCGAGACGCTCCTCGTCAATCCGGCGCTTGACGGTGTGGACACCAAAGCACCGGGCGGGCCGCAGTTTCGCTCGTTCGATTCTGAGGACTTCAAGATCGGCACGGCGGCCTTCATCAACAAGACAAAACCCCGTTTCGTTGGCCGGTAGCACCGGCATCACCGGCAACGCCGGGAACAAACAAAGGACGGATGTGACACCGGATTCGGAAACGCGTATCGGCATATACGCCGATGACCTGACCGGAGCGCTTGATGCCGCCGCTCCTTTCGCCGCAGCGGGCATGTCGACCTACGTCTCCGTATTTGGCGTGGTGCCGGACGGGGCGGCGCGACGGCATCGGGTGCTGTCTTTGAACGTCGATACGCGCCACGGTGATCGGTTCCCGGTTTTTGACAGGGCGGCGCGTGCCGCCCAGGAACTGCGTGTGGCGGGGTTCACCCTGCTGTTCAACAAGATCGATTCCACGCTCCGGGGACACGCCGGCATGGAAGCGCGGGCCGGGCTTTCCAGGGAGCCGCCGGACCCACGTGACAGCGCCAAAAAGGTGGCGTGGGCGGGGCCAAGACTGGCGCTGATCGCCCCGTCATTTCCGGCAATGGGACGGGGGGTGCGCAACGGGCAGGTACGGGTGGA
>JADFQR010000301.1 GCA_022561735.1 Chloroflexota bacterium
CCGATCCGCCATCGTAGTGAAACGCGAGAGCGGCACGGGGATTCCCCGCCGGCAGCCGGCGAGATTCTTCATCGCAGGGTCCCGGAACGACAATACGGAAACCGCTGTGACCGGTCCGGGGGCCTGTCCTCAACCGGCGAAACGCCAGAGGCCGTCGCCAGCAGGGCGGGCCGCGCAATGCCCGGAGGAACGAGCGGCGCATCGTCACGTTACGTGAGTCAGCGCCGCTCCCGGTTTCCGGTTACACCTCCCGGAACTCACCATCCACCGTCTCGCCGTCATCGTCGTCACCGGCGTCACCGGCATTCCCATCATCCCCCGGCCCGCCCTCCGGGCCGCCCGGCGCGCCCGGCTGCGTGTAAGCGGCCTGGCCGATCTTCTGGAGCGCCGTCTGCAGCTCGTTGGTCGTGGCCGCCAGGGCCTCGGTCGTCGACTCCTCGTCGGCAAGCAGCTCCTTCAGCCGGACTACAACAGCGTCGACCTCCGTCTTCACGTCCTCCGGTATGTTGTCACCCTGCTCCTGCAGCAACTTTTCGGCCGCAAAAACGGAACTGTCCGCTGCGTTGCGTGTCTCAACCGCCTCACGCCGTTTCTGGTCCTCCTCGGCGTGATCCTCGGCGTCCCTGACTGCGCGCTCGATCTCCTCCGCGGAGAGCCCGGACCGTCCGGTTATCGTGATGTGCTGCTCCCGGTTTGTCGCCTTGTCCATTGCTGTGACGCTGAGGATGCCGTCCGCATCGATGTCAAACTTGACCTCGATCTGGGGCACGCCGCGCGGGGCGGGGAGAATCCCGTCAAGAATGAACCGGCCGATTGAAGTGTTCTCGGCGACCATGCTGCGCTCACCCTGGAGCACGTGGATCTCGACCGATAGCTGGCTATCGACAGCCGTGCTGTACACCTTGGACTGGGACGTTGGGATGGTCGTATTCCGGGTGATGAGCGTGTCCATCACACCGCCCATCGTCTCGATACCCATCGTTAGCGGTGTCACGTCCAGGAGCAGGACGTCCTTCACATCACCCTCGAGCACGCCCGCCTGTATGGCGGCGCCGATGGCGACCACCTCGTCAGGGTTGACCCCCTGGTGAGGGTCCTTTCCAAACAGCTCCTTCACCTTCGCCACCACCATCGGCATCCGGGTGGTGCCGCCGACAAGTATCACCTCGTCAATGTCAGACGCCGTCATGTTGGCGTCCTTCAGAGCGTTCAAGGTGGGATCCACCGTGCGCTCGATCAGGCTTCCGACCAGCTGCTCCAGCTTGGCGCGTGTCAGGGTCATCGTCAGGTGCTTCGGGCCGGTGGCGTCCGCCGTGATGAACGGCAGATTCAACTCCGTCTGCGTGACCGTTGACAGCTCGATCTTGGCTCGCTCGCCCTCCACGCGCAGGCGCTGGAGCGCAGCGGGATCGCTTCTCAGGTCGATTCCGTTAGTGGATTGAAATTCGTTCGCCGCCCAGTCAACGACCGTCATATCCAGGTCGTCGCCGCCAAGATGGGTGTCGCCGTTGGTCGACTTGACCTCGAATACGCCGTCGCCGATCTGGAGAATCGTGACGTCAAACGTCCCGCCGCCGAAGTCATACACAGCGATCGTCTGGTCGCCCTTGCCCTCAAGGCCGTACGCAAGCGCGGCCGCGGTCGGTTCGTTGATGATGCGCAGAACCTCAAGCCCGGCGATCTCGCCGGCGACCTTCGTCGCCTCACGCTGGCTGTCGTCAAAGTAGGCCGGGACCGTGATGACCGCCTTGTCTACCACGCCGCCCAGCTTCGTCTCGGCGTCCTCCTTGAGCTTGCGCAGGATCATCGCCGATATCTCAGGCGGGGACTGCGGCTTGTCGTTGAACACCACCGAGACATCCCCGGACGGAGCGGCCGAGAGCTTGAACGAAATCCGTTTCCTGTCTTCTTTCACGGACGGGTCGTCGAACCGCCGTCCGATGAACCGCTTCACCGAGTACACGGTGTTCTCCGCGTTTGTGATCGCCTGCCGCCGCGCCAGTTCGCCGACGAACCGCTCACCGGTCTTCGGGTTTACGGCAACCACGGACGGCGTTGTTCGCCGGCCTTCCTTGTTTTCGATGAT
>JADFQR010000302.1 GCA_022561735.1 Chloroflexota bacterium
GCGTCCTGGTCCATGAAACGGATGCTCTCCACCCATTTTGCTGACTTCCAGAAGTAGAGATGCGGAACGATCATCCTGACCGGGCCGCCGTGCTCCGGCGCGATCGGCTCGCCGCCGAACTCGTGGACGATGTACGCCTTTCCGCCCCGCACGTCCGGGACGGGCAGCTTGGTCGTGTACCCGCCGAACGATCTGATCATCAGGTAACCATTGGAAGGGTCGATCCCGGCCTGCTCGCAGAACAGATCGAGATCGACGCCCTTCCAATCGCTGTCGAGCATCGACCACTTCGTCACGCAATGGATATCGGTGTGGACATCGGACTGCGGCATGGCCATGAGATCGTCCCAGTTCCACGATTTTGACCGATCCTCGCCGAGGTCGATCGTGAACTTCCAGTCCTCCGTGGAAACCCGTTCCGTGGGCCCGTACGTGAGCACCGGGAATCCGGTCTCGTAGTACTGCCCGGGCGGAATATCCCGGGGCGGTTGCGGACGGCGGACACCGAAGAATCCTCGACTGAGCACGGCAGCGATCCCTTGCAATTCTCTGAGCTGGTTCCGGGTAGCGTTCCCGGGCAGGTCGCCCGGAATATTCCCATGGGTGTTCCCCGGTCACGTTCCCCGGTCTTGTTCCCAGAAATGTCTCTGGCCCCGGATGGTTCTCCGGGTGAGTCCGTGCGCATGGACCCGGCGGATGCGATGCGCCGGAAACGACAACGGACGCCCGATTGTATCCCGCCTTCCACATGGACCGGCCCGGGGGAACGACGCGTCTATACTCCGGGCCACTTTCACCCGGCCCCCGTAAGCCACGGAGAAAAAAGCGACAGAGAAAAGCCACAAACGGACGGCGGCCGGCATCCCGGTCCTGGTGCGGCGGCGTTATCTCGATCACGCTTTTTCGTTCCGCCCCGGTGGCACGGTTCGCCGTTCCGGGAAACGAACGTCCCGCGTATCGATATGACCATGAACACCACGCAGGTTAAACGCTGGAGGAGAATCTGACATGAGGCTTGAGGGCAAGACAGCCATCGTGACCGGAGCGGGCAACGGGATCGGCCGGGCGATAGCGGGCCTGTTCGCAGAGGAAGGCGCAAACGTCCTGGTCGCGGAGATCGAAGCAGACGCCGGGAAAGCGGTGGCTGACGAGATCAACGCCGCCGGTGGAAAGGCCGTGTTCCAGCACACCGACATCACCGATGAGTCATCCGTCAGCGCAGCGGTCCAGGCCGCGGTGGACGCATTTGGCACGGTCAACGTCCTCATCAACAACGCCGCAGCGTTCGTGTTCGGCAAGATTGAAGACGTGACCCGGAGCGACTGGGACCGCGTGTTCGGTGTGAACGTTGTCGGCCCGGCAAACTGCGTCAAGGCGGTGCTTCCCGTTCTGCGCGCAAACGGGGGAGGGGCGATCGTCAACCTTGCCTCGGTGAGCGGTTTCGTCGCCCAACCGGCGTTCATCCCGTACAACTCGTCGAAGGGCGCCGTGCTGCAGCTAACCCGCTGCCTGGCCATGGACCTGGCGACGGACAACATCCGCGTAAATGCCGTCTGCCCGGGCACGATACATACCCGGGCCACCGAGACACACATCAACGCCCTGGGTCTTGATAGAGACCAGGCGCTCGTCGATTTCGGCCAGGAGTCTCCGATGAAGCGCATCGGGGCGCCGCGTGAAGTCGCTTACGGGGTGCTTTTCCTGGCGTCTGACGAGGCGTCTTTCATCACCGGCGAGCACCTTGTCATCGACGGCGGAGCGACGATCGACTGACCGTTCTGGCTACGTTTTCCCGTCCCGGAATCCTGGCGCGCAATACTTACCGAAGCGACTGGCAGAGTCGTTCAGATGTTGAGAAACCGGCGTCAGCGGTGGCCGCTCAGAACACAGCCTACGGCTAAGTCTGGACGATGAGAGATCGGTGAATGGTCGTTTGCCCCCATTCCGGGGCACGGGTTTCGCGTGCACGCGTGAAGGGCCTAACGCTCATCGAGACGGACCACTGTCCCGCACGACCGCACTCCGCATCACACTTAGCCTGAGAACGTGGGCAGACCGCCGCCGGGCGGGGCGAGTCCCGCCATCC
>JADFQR010000303.1 GCA_022561735.1 Chloroflexota bacterium
ATGTAACCCCGGGAACGTTACCTCGTTGTCTCTAACCCTTCAGGGCCGCCGCAAGCCGTTCCGCTACCACCTGCTCCTCGCCGTCGTTCAGCCCGACCGTCCCCACCTGCAAGCCGCCGAAGTACGGGTTTACGCGCGTCCAGATCGGAGGGTCGCCGTCCTTCATCCGGGCGACGACCTCTTCTTCCGAGACCCCGGTGACGCTCTCGTCGATGTGCAGCATCAGGTTGAACACCGATGCTCCGGTGGGATCGCGGTCCGCCTCGACACGGACGCCGGGGATGCCGGTAACCGCTCGTTCAATGGTCGTCAACTTGACGTCCAGCTTCGCGATGCGCTCTTCATGGTTCATCGTCAGCCACTCACGCACAGCGGCCGCCACGCCGACGATCTCCTGCCGGTCGATCTTCTGCGGCCGGCCGATGCCACGGACCCGCCGTTCTTCGAACGAAATGAAGCTGTTCAACCGGACGCGGTCTATCCATGTCTTTGAGCCGACGACCATGCCGGCCGAGTGCGGCGTCCCGATGTACTTGGTCCCGTACGCCACCATGTCAGCGCCGAGCTTCGCGTACTTGCCCATGTTCTCTGTCGGGTACACCTGTCCGGCGGCGTCCACGATCACGGGCAGGTCATGTTTCCTGGCGATCGCGATCACCTGCTCGATGGTGAGGACGTCCGGGTCTTTTATCTTCTCGTTGGCGACGTAGTGAAGCGCTGCGGTGCGGTCGTTGATCGCCGCTTCCAGGTCGTCCTCGGTCGTACCATCGTCCGTCCCGTACTCGATCAACTTCGCCCCGGCGAAGTTCAGCGTGCGGTCGTAGTGGTAGCGCTGCCTCTTCTGGATGAGGATCTCGTTGGGCATCCCTGAGGTGTCTGGAAGCTGCCCAATGAAATCATCGTTGTCCCGCGCCATCGCCGCGGCGGTGGACAGAACAAGGGCGGAGGCGGCGCCGGAGGTGATGTAGGCGGACTCGACGCCCAGCATGTCAGCGATCAACCCGCCGGCCTTTTCCTCTAATTCGGCGAGCGGGACGTAAGCGGTATTGGCGCGCTCCATGGCTTCCCGGACCGTCGGGGATGTTTGCGATCCGCCCAGCAGGGTCACCGACCCGATGGCGTTGATGACAGGCGTGACGCCCAGCTCTTCATAGATGTCTCCCCAGGCGGACTGTGCCATCGCTGCGCTCCTTGCGTGTTTGTTTGTGGGCACTGGTATTCGTGGGCCCGGTTATTCATGGGCCGTTATTTATTGGGCGCACTCGATCGCGGGAGGCGTCCCGGTGGCTCTCTCGGTGTTTTTGGGCGGCCAACGCGGCGCAGTCTATCGCCGGGTGGGCCATGAATCCACAGAAACACCCCGGAGCTTGAGTCCGGTGACGCCAATCCGACATGTCGATACATCAACCATGCGTTCAGACCTTATCAGAACGCCAAATGATGACGATGGCACTGAATAGCCGGTCAGGGCCAGAGAAGAAGGGGTCTCCGGATTCTGCCCCGGCGGTCGCGCCAGCCCGTGAGAGCCTTATACGCTCGGTTCCGTCCAGTCCCCATCCCAGTTCAGGATCACTTTGCCGGATTCACCTGACGCCATGACCTCAAACGCCTTCTCAAACTCGGTGTAGTGAAACCGGTGCGTGATAAGCGGCGATATATCCAGCCCGCTCTGCACCAGCGCCGTCATCTTGTACCAGGTCTCGTACATCTCCCGGCCGTAGATGCCCTTGATCGTCAGCCCCTTGAAGATCACATCGTCCCACGTGACGGCCGCCTCCCGGTTCTGGATGCCGAGCAACGAGATCTTCCCGCCGTGCGCCATGTTGGCCAGCATATCGTTCAAGGCCTGCGGGTTTCCGGACATCTCTAACCCGACATCGAACCCCTCCGTCATCCCCAGTTCTGCCTGTGTCCCGGCGATAGTCCCCTTCGTGACATCCAGCGCGACAGAGGCGTCGCACTGCCGCGCCAGCGATAGCCGATACGGGTTGAGGTCCGTGATGACGATGTGCCGCGCGCCGGCGTGGCGGGCGACGATCACCGCCATGACGCCGATCGGCCCGGCGCCGGTTATCAGCACGT
>JADFQR010000041.1 GCA_022561735.1 Chloroflexota bacterium
TGCACGATGGGACTTCTCCCTCACCTCAATCCTCTCCCGCTGGGAGAGGGGGGGCTTTGAGACACCCTGCTTGCTCCGCCGTTAGCCGTGACAGGCGGGAATACGCGAGGTGTGCGACATCTCGAACGCCTTTCTCCGGGTCAGGTCTGGCCGATGGTGCGCGCCCTGCCGGGTGTGTGTCCCGAGGTCCATCACCGGGACAGGATTCATGGCGGTCGGGTGGGGCAAGCAAATTGATGCGGGTTTCAACGTTAAAACGCGATGTAGAATCGACCATATTGCATCGATTTCAGTCGCTTTTGGCCGTTTCATGGCCGTTACCCGTGATTGACGTTCAAAGGCCCGTTCAGGCTGTGGTAACGTGGCGTCATCGGGTCCGGTCGATAACCGGACTCAAATGGAACGATAATCCGGTTCGGAAGGCCAATTATGGAACCCGTCTTTCGGGAAGCCGTAGCTCAACTGAGTGATGACAGACAGGTGGTCGTGGCGACGGTCGTGAAGACCTCGGGTTCGACGCCCCAGAAGCCTGGCGCCAAGCTGCTCGTCCGGGACGATGGCAGCGGAGTCGGTACGCTCGGCGGCGGATGTGTCGAGGGCGACATCTGGTTCGCAGCGCAGCAGTTGCTCAAAAGCGGTGGCGGCGCGGAGATGCGATCGTACGAGCTGAACGAAGAGCTTGCGGCTGAAGACGGGCTTATCTGCGGCGGGACGATGTATTTCCTGATCGACCCGATTCGCCGGCCTGAGGATTATCAGAAGCACGCAGAAGAGGTCGTGGCCGCGTACGAAGGCGGACCTCCGGTTGCGATCGCCAACCTGATGGTGGCGCCGGAACATTCTGGAAACTCGGAGCTCACCGTTGGCGCCAAACTGCTGATCCGGGAGAATGGGGATACCGAAGGCACCCTGGGCGACTCCGACCTAGACGGTCGCGCCGTGCGCAAGGCCGTCAACCTGATGGCGATGGGCAAGCAGGAGTACGTCGTCGACGACGAAACAGGCGCAGAGATCTTCATCGAAGCCTTCACCACGCCGCCCACGATGGTGCTGGCGGGTGGCGGCCACGTGTCCAAGGCCATGGCCCCGATCGCGAAGTCGGTCGGTATGCGGGTGTTCGTGATCGACGACCGGCCGGAGTTCGCAACCGCCGAGCGCTTCCCGGAAGCCGAAATCATCCTGACGCAGGATTTCGTCAGCGGCATCGCCGATCTGCCGATCAACGCCAATACATTCATCGTTATAGCGACGCGGGGTCACCGGTACGACGACTCGGCGCTTGAGGCTGCCGCACGCACCCCTGCGCGCTACGTCGCCCTCCTGGGCAGCAAGCGCAAGACGATCATGATCTATGAAGAGTTGATCAGGCGGGGCATATCGCTTGAGCGCATACGGGAGCTCAGGGCCCCCAGCGGACTGGACATCAGCGCCCGGACACCGGAAGAGATCGCCATCAGCATCGTCGCTGAGATCTTGATGTTCCGCCTGGGCGGCACCGGCCTGCCCATGAAACTGGACGAGCGGTTGCTCCAGATCGCTGCGGATCACGCCCGTTCCGAGAGCGCTACCGCCGCCGCGGACTGAAGTTTCAGAAGTTGTCGATCTGCGCAATACTGCTCGCCGCCGGCGAGTCCAGTCGCATGGGCACTCCCAAACCCTTGATCGACTGGTTTGGAGCCCCGTTGATCCAGCGACAGATCGAGGCATTGATGGACGCCGGCGTCGACGATGTGTTTGCCGTGACGGGAAGCCATGCCGCGGATGTGGAATCCGCGCTTCGTTTGAGGTTCCCGGCGCTTTCGGAAGGCCCCGTCAATGCCGTGAGAAACCCCGATTACCTGTCCGGCAAAATCACCTCCATGAAAGCCGGACTCGCAGCGCTTCCGGCTGATGTGGAGAGCATCGTCGTGCTCGCGGTCGATCAACCCCGGCCGGCATGGTTGATACGGATGGTCCTGGAATCACATCGATCGACCGGAGCGCCAATCAGTTCACCTGTTTACGACGGACACGGCGGGCACCCGCTCATCTTTGACGGCTCGCTGCGCGCTGAGCTTGCGGCCATCACGGAAGAAGGCCTGGGCGTGCGGCAGGTGGTACAGGCGCATGCGAACCGACTGAACCGGGTGGAGGTGGATAGCCCTCTCGCACGGCTCGATATGAACACCCCGGCAGACGTAGAAGCCGCCCGGAAGCGGTTCCCGGACCCGCGGATCGCCCGAAAATGAAGAAGCGATGACGATAGGCGAGGCGCTGGCCGGTGCGAGGGAGTACCTGCATGGTTCTCATGTCGACGGGTGGCTGCTGCAGGATTACCGGGGCTCAAACCCGATCTTCTGGAACCTCGTCGGGCCCGTCTCACACATAACGCGGCCCTGCTGGCTCCTGGTGCCCGCCGAGGGCGACCCCGTCCTTCTGACCCACCAGGTAGACGCAGGCCGATTCAAGTCCATGATCGAACAGGCCGGCGCTGAAGATGTGAAGATCCAGTTGCGCAGCTTCGGCAGCCGGTCCCAGATGCTCACCCATCTCGGCGAAATGCTCGCCGGGAGACAACGCGTGGCGATGGAGTATTCGCCCGAGGCTGCGCTTCCGCGCGTCGGCAGGGTAGACGCCGGCACGGTGGAGCTGGTCCGCTCCCTTGGCGTAGAGGTCGTCAGCTCCGGCGATGTGCTGCAGTACTCAACTGAACGCTGGACGCCTGAGCAGAGAGTGTCACACGGCGTGGCGATGGACGGGCTGCTGCGGAGCGTCCATGACGCTTTCAGGTTCATCGGCGAGAACATCAACTGGAAGCTCACGGAGCATGACGTTGCAGAGTTCATCCGCGGGCGCTTTGACCGGCTCGGCCTCGTCGCCCCGGATGGCCCGATCGTGGCGATGGACGGGCATGCGTCGGATCCTCATTACGAGCCTTCACCGGATTCGTCAGCCATCGTCCGCAAGAACAGCCTGGTGCTGATCGACCTGTGGGCCGTCGCACCGGAGCCCGGGTCGGTTTTCGCTGACATCACCTGGACAGGGTTCACCGGGGAGCCCGGCGACACGCATAAAAGCGTGTTCAATGCGGTCGCCGAAGCCCGCGATACAGCGGTCGCGTTTATGCGGGATGCGCATGCGCAGGGTCGTGAGCTTGAAGGCTGGGAAGTAGACCGGACGGCACGTGACGTTATCGCGAAGGCCGGGTATGCCGACGACTTCGTCCATCGCCTGGGCCACGGCATCGGCTTGGAGGTCCACAGTAATGGCGTTAATCTGGATGACTGGGAAACACATGACACTCGCAAGTTGATCCCCGGTATCGCCGTATCCGTTGAGCCCGGAATCTATCTGCCGGAGTTCGGCATTCGGTCTGAGATCAATGTTTTTCTGGGAGAACACGGCCCGGAGGTCACTGGCGAAGTGCAGCAAGAGATCGTCACAATTCAAATTTAGGGGGTCCGGCGCGTACGTTTGGGACCTGCGGTGGACGGCTCTGGAAGAGTTCGTGCAACGTGGATAATCGCCCTTGAAATAGCGTATCGGGCACGGAATAATTCATTAATGACACTGACCGCATTCCTGGTCGGCAATGCCCTGCTCGCGCTGGTCTTGCTGACGTGGAACCTTTACGTTCTGACGTCTTTGCGCGCCAGGTCCGGAGAGCAGGGTGGAGCAGGGGAAACCGGGTCCCGTTGGACGGCCGCGGTTGGCCTCCAGTGGCGTTTCGGCACGGCAACGGCGGCGCTGATTGCCGTGGCCGTGGCGCTGATCGACGCCATTCTTTTTGGCGAAGGTGATCAGATCACAGAGGTCGCCGCCATCTTCTCAATGGGGGCGTTATCGGTCGCAGTGACCCACGCCATCGTGTCCCTGTTGCTATCGGCTGAAGCGATGGGCCGGGGCGTGGACATAACCTCTTCCTCGTTCTCCGGCGATTCGCCGTGGCGGAGGCCGATCGAGTGGGCGACGGTCGTTCTGGTTCCGGTCGGACTGATTGCGGCGCTCATCGCAGGCATAGTCACGTGGGCGCTTTCCTGAGGTCGATACCGGCCTGAACGGGACCGGCCCTACACCTTTATGCAGGCGACCTGGTGGCCCTGGCTTCGTTCCGTCAATTCCGGTTCGATAGTCGCGCACTCTTCGGTCGCGATCGGGCAGCGGGTGCGAAAGACGCAGCCTGAGGGCGGGTTTATCGGGCTTGGAATGTCGCCCTTGAGCACGATTCGCTCCCGTTGACGTTCAATCCTGGGGTCAGGGATCGGGACGGCGGACATGAGGGCGCGCGTGTAGGGGTGCATCGGGTTCTCGTACAGTTCCGTGCTCGATGCCAGTTCCATGATCTTGCCCAGGTACATCACCGCGACGCGATCGCTTATGTGACGTACCACCGACAGGTCATGGGCGATGAACAGGTACGAGATGTTGAACTCAGACTGCAGGTCCGACAGCAGGTTTAGAATCTGCGCCTGTATCGAAACGTCCAGCGCCGACACCGGTTCATCGCACACGATGAAGGACGGCTCGCCGGCCAGCGCCCGCGCAATCCCGATCCTCTGACGCTGGCCGCCGGAGAATTCGTGCGGGTACCGGCCCATCATGGCCGGGTTCATGCCGACAAGCTCAAGTAACCCGGCGACCCTCTCCCGGCGCTCGTTTTTGTCGCCGGCCAGACCGTGCACCTTGAGCGGCTCCTCGATGATCCGCCCGGCGTTCATCCTCGGGTTCAACGATCCGTACGGGTCCTGGAAAATGATCTGCATCTCGGACCGAAACGGACGCATTTTCGACGCGGACACGCCGGTTAACTCAACGCCCCTGAACTCCACCGACCCTGACGTGGGTCGCTGCAGTTGAAGAATCGCCCGGCCGGTGGTGGTCTTGCCTGAACCGCTCTCCCCTACGAGTCCAAGCGTCTCTCCGGTCGCTATCTCAAACGACACCCCGTCAACGGCCTTCACCGAGCCGGTCTGACGACGGAACAGGAAACCGGACGTGATCGGAAAGTGAACCCGCAGGTCCCGGACAGTCAACATCGGTCCGTCAAACGCGGCGGCCTCACCGTTCTCTGAACCCGTTGAACCGGGCCGTGAAGATCCTGATGTCACGATTGTCTCCGGTCCGCCGCAAGGTCCGCTGCCACCGTTTCATGTTCCCAGCACGCCGCGTAGTGGCCGGGCTCCGCCTCGATGAGACCGGGTGAGTCCACGCCGCATCGTTCGACCGCCCACCGGCACCTCGGCTCGAATGCACAGCCCGGAGGCAGGTTGGTCAGGTCCGGTATCTCGCCTTCGATCGGTGTCAGCCGCGCTCCCACGGGGGCGTCGAGGCGCGGAACTGAGCTCAAGAGACCGGCGGTGTACGGATGGCGCGGCGCGGCATAGATCGCATCCGCGGGGCCCGATTCGATGATCTTACCGGCGTACATGACGGCCACGCGTTCCGCATAGCGCGCCACGACCCCGAGGTTGTGGGTGATGATCAGGAGCGCCATCCGGAACTCTTCGCACAACGACTGCAGCAACTCCAGGATCTGGGCCTGGATGGTCACGTCAAGCGCCGTGGTCGCCTCGTCAGCGATCAGCAGCCTGGGGTTGCAACTGATGGCCATGGCGATCATGACGCGCTGGCGCTGGCCGCCGCTCAACTGATGCGGGTAGTCGTCAAACCTTCGCCCGGAGTCTGGCAACCCCACGCGGTCCAGTATCTCGATGCCACGATTGCGCGCCGACCGGCCCTTCAGGTCCAGGTGTACCTCGATCGCTTCGGTAATCTGCCGGCCAATCGTGAGTACAGGATTCAGAGACGTCATCGGCTCCTGGAATATCATGCCGATGCTGCCGCCTCTGACCTGCCGCATCTGCCGTTCAGGAATCTTCAGCAGGTCGCGTCCCTCGAACAACACGCTGCCGCCGGTGATCTGCCCGGGGGGGTCCGGAATGAGGCGCATGATCGACAGCGAGGTCACCGATTTGCCGCACCCGGACTCTCCCACAAGTCCGAGAATCTCTCCCTCGTCGATGTGGAACGAGACACCGTCCACAGCCTGAACGTAGCCCTCAGCGGTGACGAACCCCGTCGCCAGGTCGCGCACCTCCAACAGGTGTGACGACTCGGCGATGGCGTCCGCCTGGTAATCCGAAGTCTGAGAGGTCAACGCATCACCACGGGGGCTGGAGTGGATTCCATGTATCGGCGCGTCGGGATACGACTGAACAGGTAGCCGTTTGCACGGCCTTCACAAGCGGATGAGCAGGCTGAACTGGGGGGTGTGAGGAGATATCGCATAGTTTGCCGGTCGATTCTAGCTTTACCCGCGGCCGGTGCGCCGGGCGTTCAACGTCTGGATAGTGACGATCTTTCCGGGTTGGGTAGATGAAAATCCCCTGCACTAAACTCTCGGGGCCAGAGTTTCCGAGTGCATCACATTGATGTACGTGACAGTTGTACACCGGGTCGTCATCAGCAGATTCTGGCTTTCGCCCTGACGACATAGATTCCGCCCATAATGCGCGCATCGCGCCGACGAATCATCGCAACGCCGGGAGGCCGAGATGGATTTCCGGGACATCACGTTACAGGCCATAACCGATTTCAGTGAGCAACTGGATACGGCGCTGGACGGGCTCAGCCCCGAACAGTGGCGCTGGCGTCCAACGCCGACGGCCAACCACATCCTGTGGACCGTGCAACACCTGACGCGGGTCGAAGACATGTGGATCAACGGGTATCTGAGCAAAGGCGACATCGTCTGGCGAACCCGCGGTTGGGCCGATAAGTTCGGGATGCCCGCTAACGACCGTGGCGGGATTGGTGACTCTCCCGAGCAGGTTGGGGCGTTTCCTGATATATCGCCGGAACTGATCGCCGGCTATCGCTCCGATGTGTTGGCGAGCGCAGAACCGGTGATCATGGAGTTATCGGAAAACGATCTCACGACCACAAACCCGGACCGCAACCCGTTTCGCCCGCGACCGGCGCCGACGGTGGCATGGGTCCTCGCACGGATTTCGGTCGAGTGCTCGCAACACATCGGACAGGTGGCCTACATCCGCGGTCTCATCCCGGAACAGGAAAACTGGCGGAGGTAAAGGGTCCCTGTTCGAGCCGAGGCGCCATCCCACACAAAGGATCGGGACGGGGCCGACCTCCCCTGCTGTGCTGTGGCTGAAACCGCTCGGCCGGATGCTCCGGCACCCTGATTCCACCACAAACGCGTCCCCTTTCTCGGTCACATATCGGTCACATAAAGGGGTTCGCTGTTGGTGGAAGGTACGGCCTCTGCCTTCTAAAGGCTCCCCGCCTCCATCCGTCCGCCGGACAGCTCGGTTCCGATCCCGCGTTCCCGCGCCAGGTCCAGCACACGTTTCCCGACGGCAATGTCCTCCATCGCGACGCCCTGTGACTCAAACAGCGTGATCTGTGATTCATCTGTGCGGCCCGGGTGAACCCCGGCGACGATCTCGCCCAGGTTCACAACCTGCTCCCAGCGGATACGCCCTGTATCGGCCGGAGCCATCAAGTCAGCGCACTCGATCTTCGCCTGCTCGATATCGTCCGTGGCAATCAAATCGCACTTGGCCACGGCCCGCGTGTCCAGTTCACGCCGCTGCCAGCCGTTGGCCCCGGCTGCGTTGATGTGGACCCCTTCCTTGACCATCTCACCGAGCAGCACCGGCTCCCGTGCGTTTGTCATGACGATGATGATGTCTGCGCCCTCGACGCATTCTTCGATAGTCCCGGCCGGGGTCACCTGGAGTTCCAACTGCTCCGTCATAGCCGTGGCGAACGCCTGACGATTCTCCGCGGTCCTGCTGTAGACAGAAGCCGTGCCAAGCTCTCGCACCTTTGCCACGGCTTCAAGCTGGGTGCGGGCCTGGTAGCCGGATCCGATCACGGCCACCTTTCCGTTCTCACACCACCGGGCCATGTACCGCGTAGCGACGCCACTGGCGGCGCCGGTGCGAACCTGCCCCATCAGGTTGGCGTCGAGTATGCCGAGCAACCCTTCGCCGGACGCACCGTAGATCAATACCTGGAAGGAGATCCCGCCACTGCCGCCCACGTACGATTTCGATCCGACGATGCCCTTGTCCGGCCAACCAGCGGCCATCAGGTTGTACGACCCGCTTCCCAGGGCGATCCGGCTGCGCGGGTGGTTGATCACCTCGCCGCGCCCGCGTGCTTCAAACACCTCTTCTACAGCGTCGATGGCGAGGTCCATGGTCAGGATTTCGCCGACTTCGGCTTCAGTCAGGTACAGGGTCATTCTCGGTC
>JADFQR010000304.1 GCA_022561735.1 Chloroflexota bacterium
TAGATGACCGCGACCAGATAGAGGCCTATTTAAGGCAACGGCCGGATACACACGTTTACGGCCTGGGTGATCTCGACGATGTGTTCTGGCCCTACACCCGCTGGTTCGGCGCTCTCGACGCAGGGGAAATCAGGGCGATCTGCCTGGTGTTCTCGCTCTACGACCCGCCCATCGTCCTCGCGATTAGCGAGCCGGATAACGACGCGATGCCGGCCCTGCTGGCCTCGATCACCGGAAAACTGCCTGATTTCGCCGAGGTTCACCTCGGACCGGAGGCGGCCGGCGTGCTGGAGGGCGCGTTCAAGGTCTCATCGTTGATCCCTCACTGGAAAATGGCCCTCCGGGACCGCTCACGGCTCGATTCCGTGGACGTGTCCCGTGTCCACCGGCTCAACCCCGGGGACGTCCCGGGGTTGGAGGCGCTTTACGACGCCGTCTACGCCGGATCAACGGCCACGAACGTCTTCTACTCCTCCATGCTCGATGTCGGGCCGTACTTTGGCGTGGAAGAGGACGGACGCATCGTCAGCTCGGCCGGTGTCCACGTCCACTCGCCGCGCTACGACGTGGCGGCCATCGCCAACGTCGCCACCCACCCGGGAGTGCGCGGCCGCGGATTCGCGACGAGCGTCACCGCCCGCCTCTGTCTGGAGCTGATGCGCAATTGCCGTCACATCGGCCTGAACGTGGCGCAGGAGAACGAACCGGCGATCCGGGCGTATAAACGCGCCGGGTTCGAGATCGTCGCCGAATACCACGAGGGGTACATCACGCGTCGCGCCTGAAGCCGACCGCTTACTCCATGTAGAACGTGGTCTGCGGGAAGAAGAACTCCCATGCCCAGTCCCATGCCGACTGGAACGGGAGCTGTTGCAGTAACGCTCCGCGTAACGGGCCGTCTACAGCCGCTCCCAGCACCGTGTCCCACGTGCTGCCCGTTTCCGAGTCGGTAACGCGGTCTGTCCCGGCCTTTGAGAAGGTCAGTACGTCCGGCAGCTCCACCGTGGCGTCCTTCGGCGGCGAGGCCGGGCGACGGAGGTAGACGTTGATCGACCGCGTTTCCGGGTTCACGAACACGGCCACCGGGAACTCGCCGATGAACTCGTTGATCACCTCCTCCCGGGACGCCACGCTGTAGCGGAACGCCTGCGCCTGATCCACGAGCCCAACGCCGATCACAAAGTCGTCCGTCAGACGCTGCGGGCGGTACCTGACATCGTCTATCGGTTGTTCAGACTCCAGGACGGTCGTGTCCGGATGCTCCGCCAGCCAGGTGCCCCACGGCGTCAACTCCGCCGGGATCTGCGTGAGCGCCCGGGCCTTCAGGTCGCCGAACAGGGCGGTACCCCACGGCTGCGACCATACGCTGCTCGTCTGGTGGTCCCACCAGGTCATGGCGTTGCGGAACAGCGCGCCGTTGTTGCCAAACCGCAGCGTCTTCCCGTCCAACCTCCGGTCATGCACGAGACCGGTGAAACAGATCGGTCACCATGAGACGAGTATCGGCACGCCTCCCAGCGTGTCGTTTGCCATCTCGCGGAACCGCATCAGGCCGATCGGGTACGCCCTTGACTCGCCGGCGATCTCCACGCCCAACACCAGTTCTTCCGGAGTCAGCGGAATCTGGAGATCATCCGGGTCCCTGATACGCGGGACGTAGATCGGGATGATCGAGTCTCGTGGCACCGCAGGCCGGTACTGCGCGTATCCGATCTCCCGGTCGCCTTCCGGCTGGAACGGGTCGTAGAGTTCGGCGATGTTGTCGGCGGTAGTCGGAAGTCCAGCAGCGGTTCCGGTGCGCGTTTCCGGCGGCCGGTACACCGGCGTCGGGGTCGGCGTCCGACCGCGGCGGGGGCGGATCGGCGTGCGCTCTGGGACCGGAGCGGCCTCGTCAACGTCACCAACTCCCACGGTCGGTGCTGGCCCTGCTGGCGAGGCGCTGGACAGGCCGTCCGGGGTCAGCGGGCCTGGTGAGGGAGCTGGCTCCGGCAAAAGAGCCGGCGCCGGCGATGCAGTTGAAACGGGCGGATCGACCGCGGTGGCCGGCGGCACTCCGG
>JADFQR010000042.1 GCA_022561735.1 Chloroflexota bacterium
TTGTTTACGGAGCTGGAATCGGACAGCCCGTGGCGTGCCGTCAGTGTGTGAACGCCGGGAGCGACGCCTGTTGTGTCCCATGGGTAGCCGAACGAAGTGCCGCTACCTGCGGCGATGCCGGGCAACGCCTGCACGGTGACAACGAAATCGTCGGCCGAGATTTCAGGCGTGCCGTTGTCAGACGTTATCGTCACCTCCACGCCGGAACCGATATCAATCGTTCCGATGTTGTCCACCGTAACTTCCAGAAGTGAAGTGACGCCCACGATTGTGTTCGCAGGTACGGTGAACGCGGCCACCGCAAGGTCCGTGATCGCCATTCCCAGGGTGCTCAACGCTGAAATCGCGTTGTTTGACGGATCATCGTCGGAAACAGACAGCCTCGCCGTCAGAGCGTGGACGCCGGGCGCAACGCCCGTCGTGTTCCACGGATAGCCAAACGAAGTACCGCTACCTGCGGTGATGCCGGGCAACGCCTGCACGGCGACAACGAAATCATCGTCCTGAAGGGTGGGAGTGCCGTTGTCAGACGTGACAACGACCTCAATCCCTGACCCGAAGTCGATTGTGCCGACGTTCTGCACGACGATCTCGAACAACAAAGTGTCGCCGACGAGGATGTTTGCAGGGACGGTGAACCCGGTCACCGCAAGGTCCCGTACCGCCGCTTCGAGAGTGGTCGCGATCAGGGCGATGTCGTTTGCCGGGACATCGTCCAAAATTGAGTGACGCGCCCTGAGGACATGAGTTCCGGCGACCGCGTCTACGGTGTCCCAGATAACGCTGAACGTCGAAAGCTCGCCCGGGTAAAGCGCGTCTGGAAGGGGTTGCACCGCCACCACGAAGTCGTCCGCCGCGGCGCCCGGCGTCGCGTTGTCGGACATTATCGAAACGGTGGCGCCACTTACTGTCCGATTTCCGAGGTTTTCTACGGCGACATCTATCCGCAACGGATCACCCACGACGGCAGAGGAAAGGGTGATGACAGAGACAATCGCGAGGTCCGTTACCGGGGCTTCGACCATGATGGTGACGAAGCCGTTGTCGTTCGTAGGGTCGATGTCGGCGATCGTGGTCACCTCGGCGCTGATCGAGTGTTGTCCGACCGTCGCCGTCGAGGTGTCCCAGAGCACCGGCAATGTCAGCGATGACCCCGCCGGAACGTTCACGGAACCCGAGTGGATCACCTGACCGGATGTGGCGTCTGTGACGACCACGTCTGAGACGGCGTCGGAATCGCCCAGGTTGGCCAGGACGACCTCTATCCGCAGTAGATCGCCCCGGATCACGATGGCGGCAGCGTCCACCCCGGCTACCGCGACATCCGTCACGGACGCCGGTGGGTCAGCAGGCCCCGGCTCGATCAGCGGGTCAGCCGTTCCAAGCGGCTCGTGATGGTCGTCCTGATCTGAGCCTACGTCCGCAGAATCCGTCCGCCAATCAGCCATCGGCGCGGCGTCGTCAATCAGGACCTGCCTGAGCGCGGCCACGCCGGCGGCGTCGGCCGGAGCCGCGGTTGCGGCAATGCGCAGTGCAGCAAGCCCGGCGGCATGGGGCGAGGCCATGCTGGTACCGGTCATGTAGGCGTACTGTCCGCCCGGAACGGTGGAGAGCACGCTGACGCCGGGAGCGGCCATGTCGATCGCCCCACCCGAGCCGGCCACCGGATTTCCGGCAACCACACTCAGCGCGTAATTAGAGAAGCCCGCGAGGGAGTCGTCCATCCCGTGGGTTGTGCCCGTACCCGCGCCTCCCGAAGCGCCGTCCGTGTCAACCATTGCGGAAATGGCCGCCGCTTCCGGGTAGGTCGCCGGGATGAACTCGTTGCCGTTGCCGATAGTGCCGTCGTATCCGTAAATGTCGCGATTGCCGTTTCCGGCGGCGACATAGACAGGGATGCCAAGGTCAACGTTTGAGCTGATCGCGTTGCGCCAGGAGACGCTCCAGCCCAGCCCGCCCAGTGACACGTTCACGACGTCGATCTGGTCGGCGTTGGCAGATATGTAGTCGTGCCCGAGCAGGATCGCGTCAAGCCCGCAGCTTCCATTGGACGCGCAGACCCTGATCGACCAGATTTCGGCGCCCGGCGCGACGCCGACGACCCCGATGGCGTTATCAAGCGCCCCGATAATCCCGGCGACGTGGGTGCCGTGACCGTTGTCGTCCACCGCCAGGCCGCTGACACATGCAACGCCGGAACTGCAATCGACGGAACGGGCAACGTTGACGTTGAGGTCGGGATGTGACCCGTCAACTCCGGTATCGAGCACGGCGACGACAACCGGGACGCGGTCGTCGATGCCGTCGATGTTCGCAATCCTTGAGAGGTCAGCTCCGATCCGCTTTATACCGGCGGGGATTGACTGAGAACTGACCGTTATCGAACTACCGCTGGAGACAGGACCAGCCTGAAGGACGAGATTGGGCTCAACTGCGGCAACATCCGGGTCGCGCAACAGAGACCGCATCCGGCCGGCCGGAACGGTTGTCGCAAACCCGTTTATCGCGCTGCCAAATCGCGCACGAATATCCAGACCATGATTCCGCGCCACGTCACCCGGGACTGCGCCCGCTTCAAGCAACACGATGTGGGCGGGAATCTCGCGCCCACTCCGGCCGGACGCATCTACCGGGGCCGATCCGCTCACAGCAACGGCCGCTATCAATAGAGAAATCAGGAGGAGCCAGTATCTGGCCGCGCCAGACTTCGTCCACCGGGTTGTCATGGAACGCATACAAAACCCTCGCGCTGTGAGCCGTGGTAAGACGTGTCTCTGGCCCGGGTTGGCGACTGAATCGAAGGAATCCGGTCACTCTGGGAGATGACAACCCTGTCAACATGCCGTCCCGGGATTACCGCATCTGTGACTGGACGTTCAGGGTCCGCGTCTGTCATCTGCGGCGGGACCCAATTCTTGAAGAACGGCGGTTGTGCGGCAGCGTGTGGCCGATGGGCCTTCAGGGTTCACCGCGTGCGAACGGGGTGTTGCCGACGTGTTCCAACAGCGGACCGGAATGCGACTGCTGCGTTCAACGCCGAGTGAACTCTCCGATACGCCGGGAGGTCGGCAAACGTCTGCGTTGAGGCGCACCGGCGCTCGCTGCTCGAAGACGGCTCGAGTGGCGGTGGTGAGACGCCACGGCGGCGGCAATCTTCCCGGGAGGAAACGGCTACGAGGCGGCACTCCTCAACTTCAGGATGATGGCAAGCTCCGTGCAGACGACGGACGAGATGGTCAGTGCGTTCGAGTCCGCCTGATCGCTGGCCCGAGGTACTCAGAATGGAAGAGGTCCGGCGGCCGTGTTACCGCCGGACCTCTTCGCGTTCGTCGATCAAAAATCCTGGTGGGTGATGAGCCGGGAGATCCTTCTCCTTCCGTAGTAAGGATCAGGATGACAGTTCGCCCGGCCGGGGCACTTTCGGGACCGCGGGATAAGGGGCGGGTACATTTAGCGCAATCGCCCTACTCGTCCGACACTTTGATGAGCAGCTTGCCAAAGTTCGCGCCGCCAAGCTGCCCTATGAAGGCCTTTGCAGCGTTCTCGAACCCCTCGACGATGTCCTCCCGGTATTTGATCTTGCCGTCCCGAACCCAGCCCGCCAACCGGGCGCGACCCTCTTCGTACCGGTCCTCCCACCTGAACACGAGGAACCCCTCAACGACCGCCTGTTTGTAGTGGACGTAGCGCATGACGCGTGGGCCCATCGACGGTGTGTCTTCGTTTAACTCGGAGATACGGCCGCAGATCGCCATCCGGGCGAAATCGTTGAAGTACGGCATCACCGCCTCCGTGATCTCGCCGCCCACGTTGTCAAAGTAACAATCAACACCGTCCGGGCAGGCCGACTCGATCGCCGACGACACGTCCTGCGTGTGGTAGTTAATCCCGGCATCGAACCCGAGTTCATCGACGATGTAGGACACCTTCTCGTCCGACCCTGCAATCCCGACGACGCGGCACCCCATGATCTTGCCGATCTGGCCGACGATGGCCCCAACGGCGCCCGATGCCGCAGAAACGACAATCGTGTCGCCCGGCTGTGGCCTGTTCACCTCAAGCAACCCGAAGTACGCAGTCAGCCCGGGCATACCAAGCACCCCGACGGCGGTGGAGATTGGCCCCAGCGACGTGTCCACCGGGTGCGCCCCGGTAACGTCAAGCACGCCGTACTCCTGCCAGCCGATATGGCCGCGCACGATGTCGCCGGGTTTGAACCCGCCGAGGCGGCTCTCCATGACGCGACAGACCGCCTCGCCCTGGAGTACCCCGCCGATCGCCACGGGCGGAGCGTATGAGGGCCCGTCCCGAAGCCGGCCGCGCATATACGGGTCGATCGACATCCACAGGTTCTTGACGAGAACCTGCCCGTGCTCGGGCGTGGGGATCACCGACTCGATCAACTCGAAGTCGCTCTCCCCCGGCATCCCGTCCGGGCGTGATTTGAGGATGAACTGGCGGTTTACGTTCTCTGGCATCCGGGGTTCCTCGGATCGTTGTGCTGTGGGACCGGTGACTGGGGTGGCAAGTTCAGGTAAGTGGGCGTGGCTCGCAACCAGGAAGGGAAGGGCTGGCAACAACCCGCCGCTTGATTCCGGCGTAAACGGGAATCCAGTACGGGCGTGAGGAGGTCAGAACCTTGCAGAGTTGCGGGCGCTGTCACGCGTTGGTCCGTATCTGGAGCGAGGTGTTGCACTTCAAATGTGAGTTCGGCTCCCCTCTTGAAATTAGGGATGATGGGGGACGAGTAATCCTCCCTCCCCGGTCCGTACACGATTCGAGAACGCTTTCCCCTGGGCCGCTTCTGAATCAGGAGGGGCTCAAGGGCGATCGGGAGTTTTAGTTCTACTCGTCAGAAACCTTGATGAGCAGCTTTCCGAAGTTCGCTCCGCCCAGCTGCCCTATGAAGGCCTTTGCCGAGTTCTCAAACCCCTCGACGATGTCCTCCCGGTACTTGATCTGCCCACTTTTCACCCACCTTGCAAGCTGGGCGCGCCCTTCCTCAAACTGCTGCGGGTACTGGTTGACCGTGAATCCCTGGATACGGGAGCGGGTGCTGTGCAGATAACGCAGGATTCGCGGCCCCATCGACGGCTCGGACTCGTTGTACTCCGAGATGCGGCCGCAGATGACGGTGCGGGAGTACATGGCGAGGTGCGCCATCACGGCCTCGGTTATCGGTCCGCCCACGTTGTCGAAGTAACAGTCGACCCCATCGGGAGCGGCCTCGTCCAGCGCTTCGCTCACGTCCCGGGTCTTGTAGTTGATCCCGGCATCGAATCCCAGTTCGTCGACGATGTACGAGACCTTCTCGTCAGACCCTGCGATTCCGACGACCCGGCATCCCCCTATCTTCGCGATCTGCCCCACAACGGCGCCCACCGCGCCCGATGCTGAGGAAACGACCACCGTGTCGCCCGGTTTCGGCGCGCACACATCGAGCAACCCGAAGTAGGCGGTCAGGCCGGGCATGCCGAGGACGCCGACCGAGGTCGAAATCGGACCGTAACTGGTGTCCACCGCGAACGCCGATGTCACGTCCAGAAGCCCGTACTCCTGCCAGCCGATCCTCCCCCTCACAATGTCGCCGACCTTGAACCCGTCCAACCGGCTCTCCATGACGCGGCCGACGGCCTCGGATTCGATCACGTCTCCGACCGGTGACGACGTGATGCGGCCCCGCATGTAAGGGTCGATCGACATCCACAGGCTCTTGATGAGGACCTGGCCAAACTCGGGCGACGGGATGGTGGTCTCCACGAGATCAAAGTCCGCCTCACGCGGCATCCCGTCCGGGCGTGACTTAAGGACAAACTGGCGGTTTACGTTTTCTGGCATCCGGGGTTCCTCGGATCGTTGTGCTGTGGGACCAGTGCGGCACCGGGGTGCAAGTCTAGATGAACGAACGCCGGGCGGGACGGACATCCGGAGTACAACGCGACCCGTCCACGGGCCGCCCCCGCGACGCGGGACTGATCGCGGGCGTACCTCGCCCTTCTCTTTCACCATCGCCCGGGCAACGTCGGTTAATCCATCGCGTGGTCCGGAAACCGGTCCAGCGCGCTCAGAGCGCTATGAGGCCCCGGCGAACGCCGACGGTCACAGCCTCGGTACGGCCGGAGGCGTCGAGCTTGGTGAGGATCGAGCCGACGTGGTACTTCACGGTGTGCTCGCTAATCCCCAGGTCATACGCAATGGCCTTGTTGGTCAGCCCCGAGGCCAGCTTTTGGAGCACCTCCATCTCACGCGGGGTGAGCGGCTCCGGGCCGTCCTCGTCACCCTGCTGCCCTTCGGCCCTTCCCGTGTTTTCGGGTTCGCCGGGATCGGGCGAGGTCGCCCGGGCATCGGTGCGGTCATCCCGATTACGATCCCCAAGCGCGGGGTCGTACACATCAAGCCCGGCAGCGACGGCGTGCACAGCGGCGGCAAGCTCCTCACGTCCGGCGTCCCGCCGAAGCCATGCGACCGGAACACCGGTTCCGCCCAGAAAGACATCGCCAGGCGCAGTGTCGACGAGCAGCACGGCCGGTATCCCCGGGAAGTCCGCCAGCAACTCGGCAACGGCCGGATCGCCCGGCTCGGAAGTCGTCTCGATCACAACAACATCCGGGCTTGACACCGTGCGGGCCGAGACAGAGTCGGAAAACCCGGGCCCCAACGCGGTTCCGAAATCGGACGCCACCGAGAGGCCAGCCTGCTCCAACAGCGCGGCGAGGCCGGCCGCCACGACAGGCGAGCGGGCGACAACAACAACCCGTAGCGAGCTACGTTGCGACCGGCCGCGCGCCTGCTCCGTCATCCCACTACCGCGCTGTCTCGCCGAAACGGAGCGCGTGGTCAGGTGCTGCGCTGAACACGCCGGGCCCCGGCCTCGTTTCGATTGTTAAAGGGTCAAACAACAATGTCACCCCTGCGGACGTTCGCCCGCGGTAATCGTGATCTCGGCGGTTTCTCCCCCGCGAACGATGCCAAGCGACACTTCCGACCCCACATCCACCGCGTCAAGCGCGACCTGCAGATCATCGCCAGATCGTATTCGCGTTCCGTCCACCGATGCGATCGAGTCGCCGACCAGCAACCCCGCCTCGGCGGCCGGGCTACCCGGGTCCACCATGATGACCAGCAACACAGCGTCGCTGCCGTCTATCTCCGTGGCGAGGCGAGCCGGCTGGCTGGCGATGCCGAGGTAGGCGCGCCGAACCCTGCCATCGCGGGACAGCGCAGACACAACCCGGTCAACGGCCTGGGACGGCACCGTCATGCCGCCATCACGCCCGAGATGCGACGTGTTGATCCCGATCACCTGCCCGGAGACGTTCACCAGGGGACCGCCGGAGAAGCCCGGGTACATCGTCACGTCCGGGCGGATGAGCGGGAGCCCGCCACCACCGCGCCGCCTGCCCCGGCGATTCACGAACGCGCTCACCACGCCGAACGACGCCATCGGAGAGCCGGGCCGCGGCCAGCCTATCGCCAGCACGATCTGCCCGACCTTCACAGAGTCCACCTCAACCCGTTCAGCGGGAGTCAGCTCAACGTTATCCACGCGAAGCAACGCCAGGTCAGAACGCGGGTCGCGGCCGACGAGGGTCGCCGATGTCTCGGTCTCGTCCGGCAGCAGGATGCCGATCTCCTCATCGCGCTCGACGACGTGGTTGGCGGTCACCACAAGTCCGTCCGTGGACCAGGCGACACCCGTCGCCGGAAACCGGCGGCGCGCGTTCACGAGAATGGTCGAGCGCGCGGCCTTCTGAACGGCCTCGGCCAGGGAATCAGAGAGTTGGGTCAACGGGTCTGTGCCTGCGGGGTTGTCTGGCATTTGAAGCTCCTCAGGTGTGTCACGGCGGCGCGGTGAACGGCGGGGGAGGCGGGGGGTATGACTACAAGCGCGGCGTGGGAGCCTTCACCCACCTGGCCGCTGGCGGATCAGACGGCTCCCAGCCGTTTTCCCTGATGATGCCCGGCCCCTCCGTACGGCTGGACTACTTCAGCAATCGTGGGCAGGGCACGGACGAAGGGCTGTATGCTTCGGTGGTGGTGCCGTTGGTGTCGTTGGCGGACTCACTGGCGACCAGGATGAACGGGATGCCCGGAACCTTGGCCGTGGCCAGGATGGTGTCCGTGCCGCTGGCCGTCCATGTGATGGCCTTGAACAGGCTCTGTGTCACAGCCTGGAGCTGGGTCAGCATCAGGTCGCGCTGAGCTTCGGACGTGACATTCGTTGCGCTGAGCGATG
>JADFQR010000043.1 GCA_022561735.1 Chloroflexota bacterium
CGTTTACCGGCGGGGCTTCGCCATGCTCATTCCCGAACCAGCAGTTCTGGAACCCGGGCCGCTCGCCGTAACGTCGCTGCCGGAAGGGAAGCGCCAGTTTCGTCCGCGATCGTCCGCGTCTCGAACCTCGTGGCGTGACCGGCGCATCCCCATCCGTCAAGGAGGCCCGGCGCTTCATCAGGGAGGACCCTGTCCGCGGGCAGGCGTCCGTCGGCCGTCGACGAATCGTTGCATTTCTCCCGGGTGAGGTGACGCCAACCGTAACCCGACGCCACCCATGCGTATCCCGCACGCATGACAGCGGTGCGACGCCCAGATTGGCCGGGTAGTTCCACACAGCGCCGGGCACTGTGGTGCCCACACATCATCCCCGGTACAGGAACTTCGAAAATCCCGCGTCCGGTTACGCATGCCCGCCGTGGGAGGGGAGCCTCCCGGGCGATAGTCTCAAGTTATCGGTGAAACAAAGAGGCCTTGCCGGAGATCCTGGACAGGACCGGCCGGACATAGCGGTCCCGCCAGGCCGCCGCCTCAGAGTGACCGTTCGCGGCGCCGATCCCCTTAATAAGACGGCCCCTGCCTTGTGCAGGGGCCGTCTTCGTTTGGCCGCCAGGTACGAACACTCAGCCTCCGGCCACCGTCCCGAGGAACGATTCCACCGCCGATTCGTACCGGTCCGGGTCCATGTTCCAGGCATGGACATGTTCCGCTCCGGGCACGCGTTCATACGTCACCAGGTCAGGGCGTGCTCCGGCCAGCTCGTCGCTCGTTTCCACCGGAACCCGTTCGTCAGAGTCGCCGTGAAAAAGCAGGATGGGGATCGACAGTTGATCGACATCTTCCAGGTAGCCCATGTCGTCGAACTCGATGCCGAAACGGCGCTCGGTTAACAGGCGCGCCACTGACGTCACAAACCCGGGGAGGTTGCGCTGTGAAGCGGCCTGGTCGATCACACGTGACAGATCGAGCATCGGGGCGTCCAGTACGACCCCCGCGACAGACCCGGCGAGCGGAGAGTTGTAGAGGAAGCTCATCACGATCGCCCCGCCCATGCTGTAGCCGTACGGAATGACCGACTCCGCGCCACGGTCGATGGCGTAACTGACCGCCGCCTCAAGGTCCTGCCACTCCGTGACGCCGTACAGGTAGTAGCCGGACGGGTCCTCAGGGGCCCCGGCGTCGTTCCGGTAGTCGATCACGAGTGAAGACATCCCGGCGCGCTCTATCGCCGGCAGGATACGCAGAGCCTCGTCACGCTCGCTGGCGCGTCCGTGGACAAGGATTACCCAGGTGTCCCCGCCGCTTATCAGCCACGCGCTGAGTTCGCCGACCGGGCCGGTGAATGTGATCTCCTCGAAAGCCAGTTCATGGGCGATAAGAGGATCGGTCTGGAACGCTTCCCGCGTGAGCCTGGCCCGGGTTCCGGGTCCCGGCACGCCATCTATGGAAGTGAACTGGCGGGTCGCTACGCCATCGTCGTCCGACAAAATGTCGCGGACCTGGCCGAACCCGCCTTCCCACTCAAGACCCCACGTCCCCGCCTGCACCCATCGTCCGTCACCCGAAGGATGCCCGAAGCTGATCTGCCCGTCTCGCACCGAAACAATTTCGAGATCGAACTCTTCAGCATCGCGATCGATCTTGAACGCGCCGTCCTCGATTAGATCCGAGTAGTACCAGCTCACGCCGGATAGAGCGATTGCGAATATCGCAGCAGCGATGATGACGGCCGTGATGGCGCGTCGCCCGAAAAGTTTCAAGAAAAAGGTGAACGGTTTCATTCGGCCTCGGGGTTTCGATCTGCCTGTAACAGGTGAACGGCCGGGAAAAAGGCGAGCACGCGGCGAGGAAGTCCTGCGAGACGGGGACGCGTAACCTGGGCATTTCCGGCCTGATATATGTCTGTTGTGCTGCGGACACTGTAGCCTGTCACAATGACAACCCGGCCGACCGCGCCCCAATCCTACGGGTCCCCGGACCCAAGTTTTTGCGCAACCTGCGGCAACCCGCTCGTTGACGGACATGACTCCGGGTTCCCGGTCTGCCAGAGTTGCGGCCGGATATCGTACCTGGACCCAAAGCTGGCGGCCGCGGCGATGGTCGAGATCGACAACCAGCTTCTCCTGGTCCGGCGCGCCATCCAGCCGGCGTACGGCAAGTGGAGCTTTCCGTCGGGTTACGTGAACCGGGGAGAACAGGTGGAACGCGCCGTGGAGCGGGAGGTCCGGGAGGAAACCGGGCTGGAAGTGAGGGCTGACTGGCTGGTCGGCCTCTACTCAGAACCCGAAAAGACGGTGGTCCTGGCTGTCTACAACGCGAACGTCACCGGAGGCCATCTGATCGCAGGTGACGAGACGCTTGAGACCGCCACTTTTCCGTACGACCGTCTCCCGGAGCTTGCCTTTAGCGGTGACGCGCTGATTGTCGAGGAATGGCTGGCTGGCGTTCGGGACGGCCGATCACGCGGTTCTGCCCGGCCCTGAAGCGTCACGGCGGGGAATCTCTCGGTCCCGGTCCCCGTGTGCTGGTGGGTCGTACGCTGGTCTGACTTCTGCGCGAAAGGGGACCGTCCAGAACTCCGTCCCCGGCGATCTTATGACCGGTGCGACTTGCGTCAGGGGCCTATTTCCGCGGGTTGGTCCACAGGTCGTCGAAGTACGCCTTTGTGCCGATCTTGAAGCATCAGGTCGTAGAACTCACGTGCCGGTTGGTTCCCACATCGGCCCACATCACCGCGGCCTCGCGTTCGGTCGTAATCGGGCCGGTTATTGACGGCCACGGACTCAGAGGTGCGGCCGCCAACAGGCCGGCGACCATACCGGCAGGCGCTCCGTCACATTGCGTCGAAATCAGATGGACCGACGACGAAATTCGTTAACCACCAATGAATCGTAATATTCATTGCCGGACGGCAATGAGCGATCTTTCCGGACGCGAGGCGGCCCCGGTTGTGGATAACCGGGGCCGTCCCTGGACTGGCTGAACTGCATCACTGCTAGCGCGGCCAGTCCATGTTATTTGCCGGTCTTTCGAGGGACCAGCAACGGGTATTACGCCGCTTTCTGGAGATCCGCCGGGTAGACGTTCTCACGAGCAAGCCGTGCGAAGACCTCATCGCCTTCGGGGTGCGTAATCGGGTCGTCGAAAAGGGCCTTGATTTCCCTTCCGCCGGCGACGGGACCCGCTGCCTCGAATGTCCGGCTTACCCGACTGATCAACGGGCGAACAAAGTGACCGAACACTCTTCACCTCTCCTTTTCCACAGGCCTGGAGTTGGCAGACCTGACTGAGTGAAAAATATCACTACTTGAGCTTCGCGCCGAAATTCGTCTTGCGCAAGCCGGAAAACAGTTAGAACTGTTCGCCATTCGTAAAATCCGTGTTAAATGCCCGTGAGTCCGCGCAAACGACATCGCTGCACAGGGTTATCGCGTTTCCGCGGGGCGTTCACCGCGGGCCGGATTCCGCTGATCGGCGTCGAGGAACAGGATCGGGCGGGGCTGGGTCAGGCTGCTGGGTCCGGGTCCATCCATGTATGCGGAGAACGGTCCGACAGGCGGATCACTGCGAACGGGTCCTGGCCCTGCTCTTCCAGCCATTTCCGTCCGGGCTCATCGCCCATGTATCGCTGGGCCATGGGGAGCGGGTAGCGATCGATGTTGTCGTACAGGACTTCGGCCTTCCCGCGGAATCGGGCGAAGGCGTAAGGGCGGGTCTCCGGTGCGATCGTTATCGACACGCGTGCGTCGCGCTCGATGTTCCGCAGTTTGACGCTGTCCTTGAGTACGATTATCGCGAGAGCGCCATCATCCTCAACCGTGTACCAGACCGGGGTCGAATGTGGCACCCCGTCGGCGCCATTCGTCGTGATGATCGCCAGGTGAGGGGCGTCCAGGAACGCGCTCAGTTCTCCGGCCGACATGGCTCCGTTTGCGTCAGGCATGATCGGTAGACCTCCGTATTTCCAGTAGATGGGAGACGATGGTCCACACCTTCTCGGCGACGCGCTCGGGACTCGCGGACGCATCCACCACAAACCATCGTTCCGGCTCCTCGGACGCCAGCGCCCGGAACCCATCCGCGACGCGGCGATGGAACTCCAGTGGCTCCCGCTCAAACCGGGATTGACCCGGGTCATCCGATCGTCCGCCGGACCCATCGGAACCGTCCACCCGGGCCAGCGCTTGCTCCGGAGCGATCTCCAGCAACACCGTGGCGTCCGGCACAAGGCCACCCGTCGCTGCGCGGTTGAGCGCCCGTACGTCTTCAAGATCAAGTCCGCGCCCGTAACCCTGGTAGGCGATGGAAGAATCAGCGTACCGGTCCGTGACCACCACGCTGCCCGCGTCCAGCGCCGGGCGAATCACGTCCTGTACAAGCTGGGAGCGCGCCGCCTCAAACAGGAACAACTCTGACATCGGCGACCGGGGATATTCACCTTTCACAAGGCGTCTGACCTGTTCTCCGATCTCCGTTCCGCCCGGTTCGTGGACCAGGATCGCGTTCACACCGGCGGCCTTCAACCGCATCATGAGAAGCCCGGCCTGCGTGGATTTTCCCGCGCCGTCGCCGCCCTCGATAGAAAGGAACAGGCTCAAGACCCGGACCACACGGGATTGCTGGTACTCGCCGACATAGCGCCCGGCTATCGCCGCCGGCGGCGGAGCACCACGTGGCGGTACGGATCCTGGCCCGTGCTGGAGGACCCGATGTTGTACCGGCCACCTACGCCGTGCTGGAGGCGACGTATGAACGACGGTTGCGGCGCCAGGTCTATACGGTCATCGCCTGCCAGCACACGCTGCGACGCCTCTTCCGCCTCGGTCAGCGCGGAGCGCACGACATTCGACGGCCGCCTGCCGGGCGTGCCTCCGTTTGTGTCCGTGCGCGGTTTTGGCTCAAACCTCTGTACGAACTGCTTGATCTGCTCGCCTGATCCCTTGCGCAGCACGTAAACCGGAAGGCCCTGGGCTTCAGCGTTACGGACCGCTGTTGGGCGTCGACTGTAATGAGACTTGGTGGTCAGGAACATATCGGCATCTTCGGGCTCGTCCACCACATTGATCGGAGCGCCCACGCGATCAACCGCGACCTGGAGATTCGTCCGGGGCACGCCGAATACGTACACGGAAGTCGGTCGGGGCGCTTCCGGCTCGGGCGTTGGCTTTGGGTCAGGCTCGCGCTCGGGCACGGGCATCTGCTCTGCCGGCGCAGGGGCCTCGATGTTGAGTTGGCTGGCCACCAGTCCGCCGCGGAGCCGCGCTCCGTCCTGCGGCACCGCTGCGACCGCGCCGCCCAGGCCGGATGCGTCCTGGATCACCCGTACATCGCCGTCCTCGATCGATCGCACCTCCGGCTCCACGCCATAACCGCGCAACATCATGTCCACCACCGACCCGACCTCACGATGCACGCCGACGCGATCGAAACTCTGAATCTCTACCACCACCTCAAACGTCGGCTTGTGTTTGCGCTCAAGCACCGTTTTCTGCGTGCGCCTGCGTCTCGCCTCCACATCGCCCAGCGTTACCGTCTGGGTTCCGCCTACCAGGTCTGACAGCGTGGGGTTGCTCATCAGGTTGGAGAGGGTATTGCCGTGGGCGGTAGCGATGAGCTGGACACCGCGCTCGGCGATCGTGCGGGCCGCCATCGACTCCGCCTCGGTGCTCATCTCGTCGATGATCACCACCTCGGGCATATGGTTCTCGACCGCCTCGATCATCACCTGGTGCTGCTGCGGCGTGCTGGCCACCTGCATGCGACGCGCGCTTCCGATGGCCGGGTGAGGAACGTCTCCGTCCCCCGCGATCTCGTTCGACGTGTCGACGATCACCACGCGCTTGCCCACCTCGTCCGCCAGCACGCGGGCCACATCCCGCAGCATCGTCGTCTTGCCAACGCCGGGCCGCCCCAGGAGAAGCACGCTCTGCCCGGTGCGCACAAGGTCATCAATGATCTTGCCCGTGCCGAACACCGCCCGTCCGACCCGGCAAGTAAGTCCCACCGGGCGGCCCCCGCGGTTGCGGATCACGGAGATGCGGTGAAGCGTGCGCTCAATACCGGCGCGGTTGTCGTCACCGAACTCACCGACGTGATCGAGCACCCACCGAAGGTCGGCGTCGGTCACTTCCTCCTCGCTCAGGCGGAAGGCTTCCCCGGGGAAGCGGGCCTCGGGCAGCCTTCCGAGGTCCATCACGACCTCCAGCAACTCGTTTGAGCGGGGATGGTTATTGAGGGCGATCTGGATACGATCTGGCAGCGCCGCGATCAACGCCTCAAGATCGTCAGTTATTCGCTTTGCGCTGATTTCTGTCGTCAGGGTGTGGTTCTCCGTTATCAGCCGCGAGCGGCGACGATGGCGCTTCGTGGAATCTTAGCCCGTTCAGCCGTCTGGCGGGCGAATAGTTCGTAATCGTGCCCCGGAACGAACTCGGCATCCTCCAGCGCTGTGGCGATTCGTCGAGCGTAGAGCGGCACCAGCATGGCGGCCGGCATTCCGTATCCGCCTGCGAGGACGCCGTGGACCACTGCATCCAGGTCCACCTGCGCCTCCGGTTTCACCATCAAAGTGAAAAGCCGCTCATTGCTGGCATCCGAGTAACGCATCCATGCCACCGGGCCGTCGTCGCTGTCAAGCATCATCTCCCCGGAATTATTGGCCCCGGAACCGGGATCTCCGGGCCTGGCGATCCTCGATTTCGTGTTCCGGGATTTCGTGTTCTGGGATGTTGCGTTCCTGGGTTTTGCGTTCCGGGACGGGATCGGCAGCGGTTCCAGCGCGTCACGCCATTCAGGGAGTGTCATGCCCGCCGTTTCCCGGACAGCCAGCGGGGTGGCCGCGCCATAAAGCCGGAACACGCGCTGTAGGTCCTGGTCAAGTACCGGGCTCCAACCGGACTCCCCGGGGTAATGAGCCGGCTGGTCCTGCCCCCGCAGATCTTCCGGACGCCGAAATATCGTCTCCCGCGTCTGCAGCTTGTAACCGGCGCGCCGGGCGGCCGTCGCCATCGGGCTGCCGTCAGCGATCCGCAGGAACACACGATGGATGGCCGATCCCGCGGCAACGTCTGCCAGGTCACTGAGCAACTCTGCGCCGTCCACCTCCGGCTGGGCGTCGGCTGAAAGGAAAAGCTCTCGGACCTCCCACACCGTCGGGCCGTTACGGCGACGGATGCGAACTACGCCGGTCACCCCCGGCCTGCCGAACGCTATCCATCCGTCACGGCGCGCGCGCCAGGCCAGCGCCCGTGCAATGTAGCGGCCCGGCCGGTACACGTTGGCGTCCGGGTGTGCGGCGCTCTCAAACGTGAAGGCCTGCGTGCCACCGACCGCTGGCCGGAAGAACAACAGGCGGGGAGAATCCGTTGGACGCAGGTTTCTGATCATTGGCAACCCGTGCCGACGACCGGCCGGGCAGCTGATGGGTGACGCTGGCGACGGATCAGACGGACGAAAGGTCTCCCGCTGACATCCGCAAGAACAACTCGTGGATCCTTGTATCCGGTGTCAGCTCAGGATGGAACGCCGTTGCCATAAGTTTACCGCTGCGGACAGCGACAGGCGTGCCGTCCTCCAATCGTGCGATGCACTTGACGTCTTCACCTTGCTCGCAAACGGCAGGCGCCCGGATGAACACGGCGTGCACCGGTCCGCCGGGCACCCCCTTGACGGGGATATCCGTCTCGAAGCTGTCCACCTGGCGGCCGAACCAGTTGCGCGAGACCGTGATGTCCATCAGCGAGAACGGCTTCGGCTCGGGCTCCATCAACTCGCGCGCCATCACTATCATCCCGGCGCAGGTCCCCCAGACCGCCCCGCCTTCGTCTACGAAACGGCGGAGCGCGTCTGGAAATCCGTAACGGTTGGCGAGCTTCACGATAACCGTGCTCTCGCCGCCCGGGATCACCAGGCCGTCAAGCCCCTCAAGCTGTTGGGGCAGACGCACCTCTGTTACGGACGCGCCGAGAGACTCGAACACGGCCCGGTGTTCCTGGAAATCGCCCTGCAGAGCAAGGACTCCTATGTGGAGCGGCAATAGCGCCTACCAGCCACGCTTGGACAACATCTCTGAATCGGACAGCTCGCTGGAGCTAATGCCGACCATCGCCTCTCCCAGGTCACGGGAAACGTTGGCGATAATGTCCGGGTTGTCGTAGTGCGTCGTCGCCTGGACGATCGAGTCGGCACGCAGCGCCGGGTTGTCGGACTTGAAGATGCCGGAGCCGACGAAC
>JADFQR010000305.1 GCA_022561735.1 Chloroflexota bacterium
ACGGCATGATGCAGGCCTTTGCCGAGGGGTTTGAAATCATGGCCGCCCGGCCCGATCTCGCGGAAGACCTGGAGCAGATCTCAAAGATCTGGCAACACGGCTCGGTCGTCCGGTCATGGTTGTTGGACCTCACCGTGGCAGCGCTGGAAGAGGACGGTGACCTGTCGGCGCTGACCTCGTATGTCGATGATTCAGGCGAGGGCCGCTGGACGGTCCAGGAGTCGATCGACCTGGGCGTCCCCGCACCCGTCATCACGGCGTCGTTGCAGGCGCGGTTCCGGTCACGGCAGGACAATCCGTTTGGCGGCCGGATGCTTGCCGCTCTGCGTAACCAGTTTGGCGGCCACGCCGTTCGTAAAGCGGAATGACTGCATCACACGACACCGACTCTACGACGATGGTGATCTTCGGGATCACCGGTGATCTGTCGGTACGGAAGTTGTTGCCTGCGCTGTTCAACCTGGCATGTCGCGGGAGGTTGCCGGCGTCCACACGCGTGGTCGGGTTCGCCCGCCGTCAACGCTCAATCGAAGAGGTCCGTGAGCTGCTGCGCGAGGGTGTCGCAGCAACCGGCGGCATGCAGGGACGCATGGCCGAGTGGGAGAAGTTTGCCGAGCGGATTACGTACATCGCCGGAGACCTCACCAACACCGACGATTACCGGAAACTGGACGCCCACCTGAACACGCTGGAGGGTTCCGGATCATCCGGCCGGGTCTACTACCTGTCGGTCGCCCCGAGCCTGTATGACCGCTGCGTCACCGAGCTTGGCGCGGCCGGAATGGCGCACGAAGACGGTGGCGACTGGCGCCGGGTTGTGATCGAGAAGCCGTTCGGCCACGACGGCGTCTCGGCGGCCGCGCTGGACCGCACAGTGCAGGGCGTTTTTGACGAGAGCCAGGTGTACCGGATCGATCATTACGTGGGCAAAGAGACGGTCCAGAACCTGCTTTATTTCCGCTTTCTGAACTCGATCTTCGAGCCGATCTGGAACCGGAACTACGTGGAGTGCGTGCAGATCTCGGCGCTGGAGGAGGTCGGCGTCGAGGGCAGGGTCGATTTCTACGACCAGACGGGCGTTGTGCGGGATATGTTCCAGAATCACCTGTTGCAGATCCTGGCGATGGTGGCGATGGAGCCGCCGATATCGCTGGAGGCGGACGCGCTGCGCAATGAGAAGACGAAGGTCTTAAAGGCGATTCGCGGCATCGAACCCGATCACGCCGTACGCGCCCAGTACGAGGGGTACACGTCGCTACCCGGCGTGGCGCCCGGCTCGACGACGCCAACTTACGCGGCGATGACGCTGCGGATCGACAACTGGCGCTGGCAGGGTGTCCCGTTCTTCCTGCGAAGCGGGAAGGCGCTGTCCGCCAAATCAACGGATGTGGTGATCCAGTTTCGAGAACCGCCCCACCTGCTGATGGGCGCTGACCGGGACTCCGGGACGGCGCGGATCGAGCCGAACACGCTCTCCCTGCGTCTCCAGCCGGACGAGGGGATGCACCTGCGATTCATGACAAAGGTGCCGGGCGGCGGCACCGCCACCCGGCCCGTTGACATGAGCTTTAGCTATGACGACTCGTTCGAAGGCGTGGCGATACCGGACGCGTATGTGCAGTTGCTGGATGACGTGCTGCGCGGCGATCCGTCACTCTTCACCCGTTCGGACAATATCCACGCCGCATGGGCGGTGGTGGACCCGCTGCTGGAATACTGGCAGTCCGACGAAGCGCCTCCACCGGCCCTTTACCGGGTGGGATCGAACGGACCGTCGCAGGCGGACACGATGCTGGCAGACGAAGGACAGCGCTGGCTGCCGGGATGAGCGGGCGAGATGGGTTAGGGCGAGTGAGAAGAGCAGGCCGCATGCCGTCTAACGGTTTGTCCTCCCTCACCTCAATCCTCTCCCACCGGGAGAGGAGGCAAAACGAGGTCGGCCCGCCCAACCGTCATCCCGAGCGTAGTCGAGGGACCTTCACCGCGCGGCCTTGCCGTGCACCACACCATGACGGCAGGATCACTATCCGGCCATTGCGCCGGTGA
>JADFQR010000044.1 GCA_022561735.1 Chloroflexota bacterium
GCGCCCGGTCTTCCCCAGTCCACGCCGACCCTCGCCACCATGCTTGGTGCGTCCGGCTATCAGACCGCATTGACCGGGAAGTGGCACCTCGGGCTGGCGGAGGAGTCTCGGCCCAACAATCATGGATTTGACCGGACGTTCGGGTTTTATGCCGGATGCATCGACTACTACTCGCACATCTTCTACTGGGGAGCCAATCGGCCAGGGCCGAGCTTGAACCCGACGCACGACCTCTGGGAGAACGATGAGGAAATCTGGTTAAACGGTGAGTATTTCACAGAGCTCATCGCCGACCGCGCGGTCGAATATCTGAGGGAGATGAGCGCCACGGGCGCACCGTTCTTCCTGTATGTGCCGTTCAACGCCCCCCATTACCCGATGCACGCGCCACAGGAATACATGGACCGGTTTCCCGATCTGCCGTGGGATCGCCGGGTGATGGCGGCAATGATCAGCGCGGTCGATGACGGTGTCGGCAAGATCATGAATGAGCTTGAAAGGCTGGGACTCGCCGGTAACACGCTATCGATCTTTACGTCCGACAACGGGCCGTCGCGCGAATCACGCAACTGGCTTGACGGCAGTCAGGACGCTTATTACGGCGGCACGTCCGGGCTGCTCAAGGGTCATAAGTTCAGCCTGTTTGAAGGCGGCGTCCGGGTCCCGGCGATCATGCACTGGCCGGGCCGGATAACGGGCGGCGTGGTGAGTTCAGAGCCATGTGTGTCTATGGATATCGTGCCAACGGTGCTCGACGCGGCCGGGATCGATGCAAGCGAGTTTGAACTGGACGGCGTCAGCCTGCTCGGGCATGTCACCGATAACACGGGGCTCCCGGAGCGGGCTATCTTCTGGGAGATGGACGGTCAGACCGCGGTCCGGCGCGGCAAGTGGAAGCTGGTGCTAAACGGCCAACTCGTGGAACACGAGGACCCGATAGCGGAGGTCCATCTCTCGAATCTCGATGCAGACCCCGGTGAGTCCACGAATCTCGCTGACGACGAGCCGGAGGTCACCGCGGAGTTGAAGCGCCTGGCCGAGGAGTGGCGGGAAGGCATCGAGAGGCGATGGGCCACAGAGTATTCATCGACCGATTACGAATACGTGGCTCACGGCATGGTCTGAAACGGGCGCGCCAGACGTAACAAACACCCGGGCGGACCGTTGAGATTTTCTGCGGCGAGTCTACGCAACGTCGCCGTGCTACACGGCCGGTGTCAGTAAAGGGCCGCACGGATCAGGCCTTCGTATCCCAACTGCGACGGTGGCCTTAAGCCAGGGGTGGCAGTCCGTGGACGGACTCCGCCGGGGCGTCGCCTAAGCCAGGGTCATCTCCACCAGGTCCGGGGATACCATCAGCTCGGCGCCGGTGTTCGCCTGCACAGACTCGGCGTTCCAGCCCGGCGCGTACTCGATCAGCCGCAAGCCGCCGCCGTCCGGCAGCACTTCGATAACGGCGATATCTGTGACGATCAACCCGACGCAACCTCGGCCGGTCAACGGATACGTGCAATCCTGGACGATCTTCGGCTCACCTGTCCGGGGGTTGTGCTCCATCGCCACGATCACCCGCTTCGCACCGACGGCCAGGTCCATCGCCCCACCAACATTGCCGACACCGCGCGCTGGCAGGAACCAGTTCGCCAGATCACCGGTCGCCGACACCTGGAGCGCTCCCAGCACGGTGACGTCGATATGTCCGCCGCGGATCATTGCGAACGCCTCGGCGGAGTCAAAGTAGGCCATTCCCGGAACCGGGCTCAAAAACTGCCCACCTGCGTTGATAAGGTCCACGTCGCCTTCGCCGTCGTCCGCCAGCGGGCCGCAGTTAAGCAGGCCGCTTTCCGAGTGGTAGATCAACTGAACGCCGGGCGGCACAAAGTCTGAACACAGTGTCGGAATGCCGATGCCCAGGTTCACCACTTCACCGTCGCCGAACTCACGTGCGACGCGCATGGCGATCACTTCCCGGCCGAGCCGCGGCGCGGGGTCAGTCATGTGAGACCGCCGATCTTGCGAAGGCTGCGGCTCTCCCCCTCACCCCAACCCTCTCCCGCGGCGGGGAGAGGGGGCAAAGTTGGACAGCTCCGGCTCTGGCCCGGAAGCGTCCAGTTCAGGCGGCAGGTTACAAGGTTCACGGCAGCGCCACCCCTGACTCAGACCCCGGCGGACGCATCACTATCCGTTGGACGTAGATGGAGGGGGTGTCCACGCGCTCGGGATCGATGCCTCCGGGCGCAACTATCTCGTCCACCTCCGCTATCGTCACCCTGCCCGCAGCGGCCATGCCCGGGTTGAACGTCCTTGAGGTCCCGGCGTATGCCAGGTTGCCCAGCGTGTCCGCCGTCTTCGCCCTGACCAGTGCGTAGTCCGCGTACAACGCGTGCTCCAGGACATATTCACGGCCATCAAACTTACGCGTCTCCTTGCCTTCGGCCAGCATCGTGCCCGCGCCTGTCGGCGTGTAGAACGCGGCGATGCCGGCTCCGGCAGCGCGCATCCGCTCCGCCAGCGTGCCCTGCGGCACAAGCTCCAGGTCAATCTCCCCGGCGCGGTAAGCCTCCTCGAAAGCGTTCGGACGTGAGACGGAGCCGGAGACCGGAAAAGAAGCGATCACCTTTGAGACCTGGCCGTTTTCGATCAGCACCGCATGATCTATCGGTTCCACACCGTCCGGCCAGCCGAACCCGGTCGGCGCGGCGATTCCGGCTGTATTTCCGATGATGGTCAGGTTCCGGACACCGAGGTCACGCAACGCCAGCATCAGGAGATGCGGCATCCCGCCGGCGCCGCCAAACCCGCCGATCATCACCACCGAGCCGTCCGAAATATCGGACACGGCCTCGGTGAAACTGTTAACCGTCTTGTCGATCGGCATGGTGGCGGAATTGTAGTTTGCGCAGGGGAAGGACGCTCACCGGGTCAATCTGCTCGACCAGTTCCACGGCAAACCCGGAAATCCCCGCGGAACCGTTCACCAGAGGGTCATGGAGTCCAGGAACAATTGACGCAGGCTGGACGCGTCGACCGGGCGCGGGGACAGCTTCGTGACACGGTGTTGCGGCAGGGTCCCGGCCACGAGGGCGTCCACGTCGTCCACTGTATATCCGACGCCGGACAGGCCGTTCGGCATCCCCAGCTCCCGCACGTAACCGATGATGGCGGTGGCGAGCAGTTCGCCTGCGTCCTCAAGCCCGGCTCCGGAGGTATCGGCTCCGAGCAGTTGCGCACAGCGCAGGTGGCGCTCGGGATTCGTCGGGGCCGTGTAACGGAAAACGGCCGGAGCGCACAGCACCACGCCCATGCCGTGAGGCACCATCGGATGTCCCTCCGGGTATCCGTCCGGGAGATAGTCGGTCACCATCCCTGACACCGGGTACGACATCCCGTGGGCCAGGTGGACGCCGGCATTGCCAAATCCGACGCCAGCGAACGTGGCCGCCAGCATCATGTTGGAGCGGGCAGCGGTGTCCGATGAGTCCTTGACCGCGGGCACGATATTCTGCGCAACCATCTCCAGCGCCGAGATCGCCCACACATCGCTGATCGGGTTGGCGCCCTGGTATGCGGGGCGCTTGCCCGGGTCCGCCGGCGCCTCCCGCTCACTGAACGGCAGCGCTGTGTACGACTCCAGTCCGTGGCACAGCACGTCAAATCCGCTGCACGCAGCGACCATTTGCGGCATCGTCCCGGTATTGTCCGGGTCCACCAGTCCGATAGCCGGGCGGATGGCGCGATCTGAGATCCCGGTCTTCGCCTTCATCTCAAGAAGGTCAAAGATGGCCCCGCCCGTCGTCTCGCTGCCGGTACCGGCGGTGGTCGGGATGGCGATCATCGGTTTCAGCGGACCAGGCGCCAGTTTGCCAGCACCCACCGGGGCGTTTACGTAATCGAGAAAGTCTGCCGGGTAGGTTGCGTAAAGGTTTGCCGCCTTGCAGGTGTCGATACTCGATCCGCCGCCGACCCCGACGTAGCCGTCAAACCGGCCTTCAATGGCGAACGCAATAGCGTCCTTGAACGAGACATCGGTCGGTTCCACCGCGACGCGGTCGTAGAGAACCGCATCGACGTTTTCCGCACGCAACGAGTCGAGCGTGACGCCGACGGCCCGGCTGTCTTTCAAACGAGGATCGGTGACCACCATCACCCGGTGCGCGCCCAGCCGGCGCATCTCGAACCCGACCTCACGCGTAACCCCGGGACCAAAGCGGATGGACGAGCTGTCGATCGCAAACGCGGTGTCTGTGATGATCGGGGAATCTGTGGTCAATGCGATCGTCGCCTTCTAACTACGGGCTGTTCGTGGTCCATTCGCGCGGGGAGAGTCGGGATTGTAGCCGACGTGTGCGGGTGTATCGGGTGTATAAGGGGAACCTGTTCCTATTTTTCATTTGCCGTGACGCGTATGGACCGGACTAAGCTATAGCCACCATCGCCGCCACAATGGAGACCAAGTTGCTGGACCGAGATTACGAGCGCAACCCTCATCCGCCGACCTGCACCTGTGTCGCCTGCACCGAGCGACGCAATCGTCGCGCCGGTCGCCCCAGCCTGGGCGACCGACTGACCGGGAGCGGCGGCAACTGGGGCGTCATGATCGGCGTCGCAGTGGTGATCGTCGTCATAGTCGCAATCCTGCTGGCGGTCGGGTAACCGCCGGCTCCGGCCGTTGACGCGAAAAGGCGTCACCCGTGGGTGACGCCTTTTGCTCTTTACGTTTCATGGCCGACCCTCGCGAAGATGGCCGGCCGCTGGCGAGCCTCCCTAAGCGGTTATGCCCAGCTCTTCCCTGAGTTCTTTTATGGTCTCCGGGCGAGACCGCGCCGGCGTCGTATTCCGCATGCCGACTGGCATGTTCTCCACCTCGGGAGTGATCTTGATCGAGATGAACACCGGCCCTTCTTCGTCCATGATGCTCTCGATGTTGGTCGCGAACTCTTCAAGATCGTCAAAGCGGTGGACTGAAGCGTAGCCGACGGCCTTCGCAATTCCGGCGTAGTCGATTCCCTTGCTGTTGGGAACCGGTTGTCCACCCGTGGTTGCGTAGACCTCGTTATCCAGCAGGAAATGAACGAAGTTCTTCGGCTGCTTACCTGCTATCGAGGCCAACACGCCCAGGTTCATGAGCAGTGCGCCCTCGGAGTCAAACAGGACGATCTTCTCGTCAGGCAGTCCAAGCGCCAGTCCAAATGCGGCTGACGTGGTCTGCCCCATGGCGCTTCCCATCGAAATGTCGCGTTCCGGGTTCTTACTCGCTTCCGGCCACTTCCGGCCGGCCGTCCCGCTCGTGGTGACAATCGCTTTCCCACGGTGTGGCTCAAACACGCGAAACACATCAGATGCGTTGATCATTTAATTTCCCTTCAGGCGTAACAAATTAATCCGGTTGAGGTCTCGTCCGATGCGCGCCGCAGGTATTCAGGCGGAGGCATCAGCGACCGGATTAGCGGTTAAAGCCGTGGTATTCATCGCCGATCAGCACGACAACCGGACGACTGGTCTTTTTCGCCTGCTCAAACGCGAGAGAGATCCGATCACCGTCTGCGTTGGTCTCCACAAAGTAGTAATCAATGCCAAAGGCGTTCAGGAACGGCTCGGTGTATTTCGCCGCCGAGTCACGGATCACGCCCCGGCGCGTCCACCCTCTGTACCCAACTACGAAAACCATCGGGAACCCGGCGTCCAGGGCCATTCCCCGGATCGAATCTCCAGACTCCATCATCCCGGTGTTCTGGATGAGGACCACCGGCACCTTGCCAGCGATCGTGAGTCCAAGGGCAGTGCCCGCGGCTTCACCTTCTCGCGAGATAGGAACTACGTCCAGCCATTCCTGATCCACCAGCAACTCGTACAGGTAGTTGGTCTCGCTGTCCGGAATCGTAACCACGTGGGTCACGCCGTTCTTCTTGAACTCCTCGACAAGAGTCTCCGGCCTGAGTATCGCCGCCTGTTGTTCAACCAATTCGATTCGCTCCTTCGTCTCGGTCCGCGTTCGCAGGGTTTGTGAAACCCACACCAGACGCCGGTCGCGCCCGCTATCGACCCGTCGGCGGTTGTGATAGCTGGGCGGCCCGTGAATTGCACGCTCCCGGCTGTGCTATGGCTTTGGCCCGGTCCGGGCCTCTCTCGCCATAGACCCACATTGGCGTGATAGCCGGGATAATACAACTAGCGGGAGAAAGCCGTAACAATCCGCCCCGGAACTGTGTTCTCCGACGCCGTCCAGGCGGATGCCGCAACGGGTGTCAGGACGAAACCTAGCGCTTCCGGCGACCGCCAGGCGGGTTGTTGCGGCGGCGGCGTCGAGACGAGTTCGCAGCCGCATCCGGGGTCGGCGTGGTCTCCGGGGCGGCGGACTGGCCCGATGTATCCGCCGGCGGCTCGATGGCGCGTGCGGAGCGTTTCTCGTAGAAATCCCATCCCGCGCCCAGGGCAGCGCCGACGATTGTGAAAATCGGTATGCCGAACAGCACTTCCGCCAGGAGCACGTCCTTGCGCGACACCTCATCGGACTCGAACTGGATTGTGGATATGAGCATGATGGCGATCGCGCCTAAGAATCCGATCACGGCGCCCATTCGTGTGAACCCGGTAAGTCTCATGTCCTGGTTGGAACTGTCCCTTCAGGTCAATAACTGAATCGGTCCGCAGCCCGGGCCGGGCGCCCATCGCCGGGGTGGGCTCATCCAGATAACCGCAACCACTTTACACGTCTCGCTCGCGGAATCCCGGCGACCCCGTGCTACACTCCGCGCCGCCTTCCCGGATCACGTTGAATCCACGTTTGATGTACGTTTGGCGGCGACGACCGGATGGGGCGCGATATTTCATCTTACTGGCGCCCAGAATAGACAGGAATCAGGGGGCCGTATGAGCAACAATGGGCACGACGGGAACGGTCACAACATGGTCCTGCGGAGCCACGGATGGTTTGGCCCGCGCGACCTTGAAGGGTTCCTTCACCGTGCCGGGCTCAAGTCCCAGGGCTTCACCGAGGAGTCGTTCGCTGGCAAGCCGGTTATCGGCATCGCCAACTCCTGGAGCGAGGCGACCCACTGCAACGCCCACCTGCGCACACTTGCGGGCCATGTGAAGCGCGGGATCATGGCCGCCGGCGGGTTCCCGCTTGAGTTCCCGACCATCTCCCTGGGCGAGTTTTTCCTGCAACCGACCTCGATGCTGCTACGCAACCTGATGGCGATGGACATCGAGGAGATGATCCGCGGCCTGCCGATCGATGGCGTGGTCATGTTGACCGGTTGTGACAAGACAACGCCCGCCGCGCTCATGGGGGCCGCCAGCGCAGACCTGCCCGCAATAATCATGACCGGCGGTCCGCAACTCAAAGGCAACTGGAAGGGTGAGGACCTGGGTTCCTGCTCTGACTGCAGGCGCTACTGGGGCGAGTTACGCGCCGGGAACATCACCCAGGAAGAGTACGACTCGCTGGAGGCCGTGATCTACCGGTCGCCCGGCCACTGCATGGTGATGGGCACTGCGTCCACGATGTCTGGAATTACGGAAGCGCTGGGCATGACGCCACCGGGCGGCGCTTCCATACCCGGGGCAGACATGCGCCGCAGCGCGCTGGCCGAAACTGCCGGCAGACAGATCGTAAAGCTGGTGGAAAAGGGCATCCGGGCCTCCGACATCATGACGGAAGACGCCGTGGAAAACGCCATGCGTTTCCTCCTGGCCTCCGGCGGATCTACCAACGCAATCATCCACCTGACCGCCATCGCCGGCCGCCTCGGGATCGAGCTTACGCCCGCCCGGTTTGATGAGTTCTCACGCTCAACGCCCACCATCGTCAACCTGAAGCCGTCAGGCGAGTACCTGATGGAAGACCTGTTCTACGCCGGCGGGATCGAGTCAGTGCTAAACCGCCTGTCTCCCCTGCTTCACCTGGATGCTCTCACCGTCAACGGTCACACCCTGGGCGAAAACATCGCAGACGCCGTGGCCATTGACGACAAGATCGTCAAAACGCTGGAATCGCCGATGCACGCAGAGGGCGGGCTGGCGATGCTGGAAGGATCGCTGGCCCCGGACGGCGCCGTAATCAAGCAGAGCGCCGCCTCACCAGAGCTGCTTCACCACACCGGGCGCGCCGTGGTTTTCGAGAATTACGAAGACCTCAACGCCCGCATCGACGACCCGGACCTGGATGTCACAAAGGACGATGTCCTGGTGATGAAATCGGCGGGACCGGTCGGCGG
>JADFQR010000306.1 GCA_022561735.1 Chloroflexota bacterium
CGTTACCGTTTTCAGCACGGCGGGCGTGCCGATCTGTTCGACGCCGCGCACCATGTCTGCGATCGTGTCCACCATGACGTATTCCGGGACAGGGAAGCCGTTCTCTACCAGTGCGCCTTTTTCCAGCAACCGGTTCTGCGCGATCCTCAGCACACCGCTGCCCGGCCGCACGTACCCGGCCGCCTCCGCCGCGGCGACCGCGTCCGCGTTAACGTTCTCGAACTCGTACGTCACAACATCACAGCGTTCGACGAGATCCCTGACAGCGCCGGCGTCGGAGTACGGCGCGACGATCCGATCGTTCGCCACCTGGCCCGTCGGCGATTCCGGATCAGGGTCCAGCACCATTACCCGGTAGCCCATGCGTCGCGCGTCGAGCGCGAACATCCGGCCAAGCTGGCCGCCGCCCACAACGCCCAGGGTTGCGCCCGGCAATACCGGTCCGGCACGGCTCACTGCTGTTCCAGCTCCGCAGCCTGGGCCTCTACGTCACGAACCGTCTGCGCGCGATGCGCCTCAAGCCTGGCGCGTAACTCTGGCTGGCTCGTCGCCAGGATCTGCACCGCCAGCAGCCCGGCGTTCGTGGCGCCTGCATGGCCGATCGCCACGGTCGCTACCGGCACGCCGCGCGGCATCTGCACGATGCTCAGGAGCGAATCCATGCCGTTCAGCGCGTGGCTCTGGACCGGGACGCCGATGACCGGCAGGACCGTCTTGGCGGCCACCATCCCGGCGAGATGAGCGGCGCCGCCTGCGCCGGCGATTATGACCTTGATCCCCCGTCCGGCCGCAGATTCGGCGAATTTGAACATCCGGTCAGGCGTCCGGTGAGCAGACACGATCGATACCTCATGAGGAATCTCGAACTGCTTGAGCACATCCACGGCATTCTGCATCGTCTCAAGGTCAGACGTGCTGCCCATGATCACTGCCACGGAAGGATCGGGCATCGACTGATCTCCTGATTATTGATTGGGGTCGGCGATTGGTACGTCGGACGGGCGGCTGATGCGCCTGGGCGTTATCGGGTTTATATCTCAAAACCTGCCAGCAGGTGAGTTTCCACGATGAGGACGCTCCCTCTGCGTGTCCCTGATCCGCTGGAACACGGGGCTTTTGCCACGTTCACCCGGGACGGTGACACCGTGCGGGATTCGGCCCGGCCCCAGATCAGATTTTCCGCCATTGATGTTCGCAGCGCTTCGCTCCCGTGTCACGCGGACGGCTTGATCGCCCGTATCGAGTACGTGAGCGGCAGGGCGACCACGTTCGGGGGAAGCCGCCAGAGGCCGTCATCGCCCTGCACCATGCCCCGGCGTGCCCGGTACGTGATGAACGGATACTCCCGGAATCGTTCGATAACCAGCCCTGCGCCGATCAGCGCCTCGATCACCGCAGAGACCGGGTGGAACCATTCGAACGTCGTTTCATCGCTTGTGAACGACGGCTCGGCGTAGTCGCTGTCGTCACCCTGCGGGTCGAACCGGAGTGGAACGCCGTCTCCGAAGTACGGATATTCAGGGTACGCGTCACTGCTTTCGTTGATCGGTCTCGCCTGTTGCAGCGTATCGAGCACCGGGTGGAACTCGGCGATGTAAAACACGCCGCCCGGCTTCAACGCACGGGCCACCACACGCCCCCACCTCTCCAGGTCTCCGATCCAGCACAGCGCGCCGAACGAGGTGAACACCCGGTCGAACCGGCTGTCGAACTCTCCGTCGATCTCAAGAACATTCGCACGCACGAACTTTGCCGGGATGTCTAACTCGGAGGCCAGCGCCCGGGCGCGGTCGATCGAAACGCCGGAGATGTCCACCCCCGTGACCTGCGCCCCGAGCCGCGCCCAGTTGAGCGTGTCGAGCCCGAAATGGCATTGCAGGTGCAGCAATGTGAGGCCGGAAACGTCTCCGACCTCCTCGACAACGAAATCGTGCAGCACCGGGGCGCCGCGCTTGAACTCGTCCAACCGGTAGAAATCGGACGCGGCGTGGACCGGCGTGACCTCGTCCCAGAAGGCCTGATTGTGTGCGTACGCTT
>JADFQR010000045.1 GCA_022561735.1 Chloroflexota bacterium
AGGGCATCTTCCGTCTTGGCGGCATCAAACTCGTCCGTGAAGTCCAGAAGCGAATCCTCGACCTCAGCGAGAATCGTGAGAATGTCCGGGTGGTCCAGTTCCGGCTCTATGCCGATGTACCAGTCCCGGACCTTGTCCGGGTCATCCAGGACGTGGATGAAGATCCCCTGGCGCGCCGGGTAGATCAGGTTCTTTGACTCAAGTTTTCCGGCGTCCCGGGTCAACTTGGCCATGTACTGCGGAATGCCGATATCGCCAACGGGGAGGAGGTTCAGGTACTCAAGCAGGTGGGGATGCTCGCGCGAAGCCTCCTGGAGGTCAGGCGGCAGGCTTTTGAAGAACGGGGAAGAGAAAGGGTCCTTAGAGGCCTCTTCTTCAACGATCTTCGGCTGGAACGGGTACGCGATATGGGTCAACTATTTGCCCTGCCTAAGCTGATGCCTTGGAGATCGGGATTATCCGCATGCCGAGGTTCGGCTCGACGTCGAAGGTGATGATGTTTCCCGTGGTCTTGGATGCGCCGCGGATCTTTGACACCTCCATGATCTTGACGAGCTTGTCTCCAACCTCCTCCACGCGAAGAGACAGGTGTGCATCACACATGGACCGGAGGCGGGCCAGGGTTGAGTTGTCAAATGCGTACGAGTTCGAGATGTTCATGATGGTTTTGCCGTAGTCAGAACAGATCTCACGGCATTCCTCGAAATACGCGACCGCCTCGTCCGAGACGCCGTGCGATACGAATGTGGTCAGCGAGTCGACGACCATCATGTCGGCGCCGGTGTCTTTCCTCATGGAATTGATGAGGCGAGTCAGCACCTCTGCCGCGCTCAGGCCGGATCGCCCGGAGCTGACCTCGACGATGCGCAACCGCCCGAGGAGCACGAAATCCAGGACGTCAAGCGCGAGCGACGCCATCTGGCGAATAAAGCTCTTGACGGTGTTCTCGGTCGTGTAGAGGACGACGGAGGCGCCATCATGGAGCGACCCCCAGATCATCTGTTGTGCGACAACGGATTTGCCGGAGTCAGACTGTCCCTCAATAAGTGTCAACGAGCCCGCGGGGATACCCCCTCCGAGCTTTTTATCGATCTCCGAGCTGCCGGTGGAAATCACCTTCAGCCGGGATCCGACTCCGTTCATCACCATTTTTGGTTCGCCCTTACTTGAAGCGCTCGCGCCCGGCGGATTCACCGGCGCATCAGCCGTTTCAGTTCCGGTTTCCGGGTCTTTCCCGGTTGGAAAATCGCCCTAGTTAGAGAAGTTGGTTGAGAGGGTCACACCGTTCTGAACGGAGACCGTTATCAGGTTGTCTGTATCGGTCCCGATGGCCGGCGTGACCTTCGCCGTGATCACGATCTCTTCCCCGAAATCGATGATCCCCGTGTTGAACACCTCGGCGTCGTTCAGCGATGCGTCCAGGTAGATCCCGCCACTCGTCCACTCTCCGTTCGCCGGGGTCGCCGACTCGGTATATGTCAGCCGTTGCAATTGGAGTCCTAGATTCCCTGCCGTTTCGTGGTAACTGATGAGTACGTCCCACTCATCCAGGGCTCGTAGCGGCGTTTGTCCGGTGTTGGCGATTGTGTAGTTGATAGTGGTTCCAGCGTCTTGCACGGTGACCCCCCTGGAGGCCAGCTCTGTGCGGGCTATCTGGCCGGTCCGTGCGCGCATGACCCTGGTAGACGCCGCAAGCGTGTCCTGTGGTCCTAGTGAACTGCGGGTGAAGGCCTGTACGACAGTGAGGATCACCGCCACCATGATGAGAGAGACGAGCAGATTGGCCACTGCGTTTAAGCGCCTCTCTGACCGTCGGCGTCCACGCAGCGGCGGACTGCGCCTTTCCGATTGCGCTCAAGCATCGAAGAACACCGATGTCGGAATACCGTCTTCGGGAGTCACCACCGCCCAGCCACGGGTGCCGGCAAGAGTGCCATCGCCAAGCCGCACCCGAACCACCAGGTATTCCTGTGGGTTGACCACGGATGGTTCGATAAGCTCCGCAACGCTGCGTCCGGCGTCCATGTAAAGGCCTTCAACCGTCCACGTGCCGTCCACCAGCGTCTCCGCGTACGGCAGAAAGCGGAAAACGGTGTCCCCGGCCCCGTTGGTGTAGTTGATGTTCACGGTCCAGTCCTTGAACTGGGAGTAGGACAACGCGCCTTCGTTCAGGATGGTGATGTCCACGTTGGTGGCGCCGGCATCATCCGTGGCAACCGCGCCGATCACGGTGAGCGAGCCGAGCGCCGCCTCCGCCGCAGCCCTCTGGATAGCGGACTGCGTTTCCGCAGCGCCGCTCGTGAGCTTCAGGACGCTCGTGAGCACGGCGAAAATTACGGAAAGCATCAGGGCGAACGAGAGAACTGACGTTACGGCGTTGGCCAACTGGTCCTCCCTTCCTGAACTTTCCGGATAGCCGCGTTACTTCCGGACTCCGGTCCGGGTGAGTGACAAACTAGATGCTGAAGAATTTTTCCGCCGCCACGCCGTTGGACGTGATGACCTTGACGAAGTAGTTACCGGCCGGCTTGATGCACGACGGGCAGCCGTCGTCAAAGGTGACCGTGACTTTGATGGTTGTTGATGTTGACCACTCGGTCGCGTTCTCGACGATGAAGTCCCAGCGCGGGTACGTTCCGCCGGCGTCGGTAGAGTGGGGGATCCTGGCGATATCGCCGGGCTGCCCGAAGAACACATCGGTCTCGCTGATGAGATCTACCGTGCGATCTCCCACGTTCTTGACCCAGATAAAGAAATCGAACCTGGAGTTGGAGTTGGTATCGACCCAGCTCGGGCTGGAGGTCGCGGTCAGTTCTCCGACGGCGTGGATCACGGAAATATCCGTCTTGATCCGCTCATCGACGGTGTTGCTGGCCGTGGTGACGGCGTTCGTGCTGCGTGAAACCGCGGGCAAAATCGCGTTCATGATGGCGATCGCCGAGATCACTCCGGCGATCGTCAGCAGCATTGTTGTGATCGCCTTATCTATCGGATTGCTCCATGGGACCCGGCAGCCCGGAGAGGGCCAGGCGGGAAGATACGACCGGACCGGCCACCGCCGTTTGACGGCTCAGGCCGGTCCGGTCGTGTTTATGCAATTTCAGCGACGCCATCCCAGTGTGGACGGGCTAGTGCCGGGCAAGTGATCCAAGGCCTGCGAGCGGGTCACCAGGGTCATCGAACAGCATTGCCAGGAGACGGCTGTTGGACGTTTCCTTGGTGTCCAGCACAGCCTCCATCTGGATCATCATCGCCACGAGTTCACGCAGCGGGACACGCTCATCCTGGTCTTCGTGGGTCAGCGCGCAGAGGCGCTGAATCATCTCCTTGGTCGGCTCAGAGATCCGTCCGGTCATCTGCCAGACGTCCAGCAAAGCGTCCACGCGCCGTTGTCCAAGGCGCTGAACAGCCTGATCAACCCACCGGACTACTCCGACAAGTGTGACAAGGTCCATCTCGGCGAGAGCCGGGTCCACGGCCGGAGAGACGGGAGGCCCGGTCTCGGGCGCGGCCACCGCTTCCACCGGCGCCTGTAAGGCATCCGGAGGAGCGCTCGCAGGCGGGTCGTCAGGTAATGGGGCCGGTTCCGTGTAGTCGTAATCATCGCCAGACGCCTGGGAATAGACGTCTTGATCCTGGCGGGGAGCCTGGCTCCGTGGGGGGCGTGGGGCCTGTGCGGGAGAAGTGCCCGAGTCGTCATAAGGCGCGTCCACAAATCCCGGCCCCGCGGACATCTGTTCTGAGCTATCGAAAGGCGCGTCCTCCATGCCGGCGTCGAACCCACCGCCCACATCGTCGCCGGGCGTATCGTCGAACCCGGTGTCCATGCCTGCGCCGGGATCCAACCCGGGCATTTCGCCCATCCCTGCATCACCGCCCACCTCCAGCCCTGCCACAGGGTCCGGTCCGGCGTCTCCGCCCATGTCCAGGCCGGGCATTGCGCCCGGTCCGGCGTCTCCGCCCATGTCCAGGCCGGGCATTGCGCCCGGTCCGGCGTCTCCGCCCATGTCCAGGCCGGGCATTGCGCCCAGTCCAGCGTCTCCGCCCATGTCCAGGCCGGGCATTGCGCCCAGTCCGGCGTCTCCGCCGAGATTCGGCAGCGGCGCAGCCCCGGTTTGCGTGGGGGGAAGCGGCGCCGTGGAACTCACTTCCGTGGTCGTCTCGGATTCGGTCGTGTTCTGCGCCGGACGATCTCCCTGCGGAATACTGGTACCGGATTCCACCAGGTCCAGGACGTGTTCCCTGACGTCCAGCAGAGTTTGCTGAACCTGGTTCTTCAGGAGGCTCAATTCCTCCTCAGCTACCCTGACCCGTGCTTCTACGTCATCTGCCACGGTACCCTCGTTTTATTGATTCCGGCCCGGCACCTTCCGGCCCCCATGCCGCAAGATGATGAACCGCCTTATTTCAGAAACACCGGGACCGAACGGCCTCACGCCGTTGGTCTCGGAACTGTCCCGATCACCTCAAGGCAGATCGGGACGGTGGACTCGTCAGGACCCGTCTGCCGGCTTGAACGGGTTGGTGAGATCAAGAATGTGTTCGCGTATGTCCAGAAGGCTCTGCTGGATCTGGTTCTTCACGAGCACGAGCTCTTCCTCGAGCACTCGAACCCTTGCTTCAGTGTCGTCTGCCAATTGGACCTCTCCGTACCTGTGGGGGTGATCGCGGGCTTACGTTTTAAGCGCCCGCGATTACCTCATGTCCAGGATCGGCGTCAGCTCATCGGGCACAATCCTGGATATGCGCAGCACGTCCCCCGACTGCGTTTCGACTTCGATGGTGAATTCGTCTCCTGACACAAGCGGCCCGGGGCCGTTTCCACGGGGGGCAACAGCGCCGGGAGCGTCTATTGCGAGAAGATTGTCCCGGTCCAGGAGCCAGACCGAGAACTGGGCTTTTTCGTCCAGTTCCAGGATCATGTCGCCGTCAGAGAATCCCAGGAAATTGATGGTCCACGGCATGTCTTCAACGATCACGTCACCCACCCGGTACCGGACCGAAACACCGGAAATAACATCTACCGAGTCCGGGTCAATGCCGATCCCGTCCGCGCCGTAGTTCCCCGTCAGGTCTACGGGGTCCGCATCGGGCGCGCCAGCTATAACAAAGCTAACCTTGTAAAGAGTGGTCTCCCCGTCCGGGAGCGCGCCGGTGAATCCGACGACCCCGCCGCGCGCCTCCAGGCCGCTTGTGGCCTCTTCCAGGTCCGCATATACAGTGCCATCACCTCCACCAACACCTGCCGCGTAAAGCGTCGCGGCCAAGGTGGCGATGACTACGGCCCCGGCAGCGATCACGATCGCTGACTCGGTACCCGTTATCCCTCGTTGGAGGAACATGTGACGGCGCCTGAAAAGGCGGCCGAGGGGTCCAATCATCCTGTAACTCCCGGATAGCCGTAATCGCCCCGCCCCTCTCCGTATATCGCGCTCGCGAAATGGACCGGGGATGGCTCCGACTACTCATCACACGGTATGGGCGGCAGTCTCGCTCGGACACCGGGAGCGCTCCAATACTCAACATCGTGATATCCGCAGTCCTCTTACCGACGCTCTGCCTCCCAATGGTGTGAGTGCTAGCCCCCACACCCCCCGGGCGGTGAACGCGTAGTGGCAGACCACGCGCGGATTCGCGTAACCGCCCGACTGTTCCAGCACTCACACAACTGACACGATTGGCTCAGTGCAATGACCCGCTCAGCTCAGGGGACGTTCAGATGACCGGTCCCTTGAACAGCCTGCCCTCTGCATAAGGGGCCGGAGAGCGGTAGGGCCCGGGTTGGCGGACCGGGGTCACAGAGAGGGGATCGGTAATCATGAAGAGTCATAACCAGAAGACTTCTGTCCTGATCGCGGACGATCACGAGCTACTCAGGGAGAGCCTGACATTGATCCTTGGACGGGAGCCGTCGATAGATATCGTCGGCGCTGTTTCGGACGGTCACGCGCTCTTGAAAGCGGTTGCGACGCTACAGCCGGCCGTCGTGATGATGGACCTGGCGCTGCCCCGGATAAACGGCATCGAGGCGTCACGGCGGATTCGCGAGGCGGTACCGGGCACGGGCGTGATCATCCTTTCAGCGCACGATCGCGCCGAGTACATGAAAGAGTTCCTCAAGGAGGACTCCGCGGGCAAGGCCTACCTGCTTAAAGAGTCCCTGAACTCAACCCGTGACCTTGTTCGCACCATTCATGACGTGGCGGTCGGCAGGACGGTACTGGACCCGGTGATGGTGTCGAAGCTCACCTCGGCCCCCAACGTGCAGGTCAATTCGTCTTTGAAGGGACTCACGAGCCGGGAGTTGCAGGTCCTGTCCCACATGGCGCAGGCCAACAGCAATCGCTCAATCGCCGAGATTCTCTACATCCAGCCCCGGACCGTTGAGCACCACATCAGCAGCATCCTCGCCAAGCTGGGTTTCGATGCAAACGGGGAACTCCACGGACGTGTTCACGCCGTGTTGACCTACCTGGACGCCACCGGACAACTGCCCCTCAAGCGGCACGATCCAACCGCCCAGATCGACGAGCACGCGATCGCAGCGTAAGGACCTGTCCACCAACCCACAGCGGGTTACGCAGGGCATAGATGAAACTTGAAACCGCCGTCCGGGAATACCGGGCGGCGGTTTTTCGCGCAGGCCGGTGGGAGATTCATAAAGTCCCTGAACATTCGTCGGCGCAGATGTCCCGGTAGCGGTAGCCGGAACCCCGCGGCGAGGACCAAATCCTGTCAGCGCCAGGAAGGTCCGTGTCGTTCAGCGGATGCCGCTGAATCCCATGAGGCCCGGAAACGTCATACCTCCCTGTGATTCGCCGTGAATCCAGCGCGTCCGGGCGGTCCCGGGGGCGGTGGCGACCATAGAATATCTGAATGATTTCGCTGCCAGTTCCACGCCCACGCCTGCTATTCGTGTCAGCCATCACGCTGTTTGTCGTACTTTTCGGCGCCGGATCTGACCGGGCCGCGGCGCACGGCGACGGCACCGAGATATTCCGTCAAACAAGCGGCCCGTACGTGATCGCCGTGCGAATTCTTCCGCTGCAACCGCTTGTGGGGCAACTCCACCTGACGGTCACTGTTGATCTTCTGGAGACCGGAGAGCCGGTCGAGGACGCCCGCGTTAGTGTGACCGGCCGTATCCGTAATGGCGAAGTCGAGGCGATATACAGCCCCGGCCTCAATCTCCCGACAGCGCGCCGGTTTTACGATTCGAACTTCGATATCGACGATGGCGGGATCTGGGATTTTGAGGTCAAGGTAACCGGCGACGCCGGCGAGGGTAGCGTGGTGACGCCGGTTTCGATCGCACGACGAGTCCGGGGTGAATCTCTCGGAATACCGGGGACGATGATGTTCATCCTGGTCAGCGGCGCCCTGCTGGGCGGCGGCGCCTGGGTCACCTACACGGCAAGGAAGAATCAACGGATTCGCCGTGAGCGCGCCGAACGAGCGCGCGGGGCCTGAGAGACGGCGCAGAGGTAGAACATCCCGCCCCATGCCGGGCGGAAGCACCTGGGGCGCAGTTACACGAGCAGCCGGCGACGCAGGAGATGGGTGGCGACCGGGTAGAACACGAGCGCCGCAACGATCAGGTACAGCAATGACCAGAGCAGTCCCATGTGGAGATCGCCCGCGGCCAGGGCGCGCGCTATCCGTACCGGGTGCGTGAGCGGAAGCGACCAGGCGATCGGTTGAACCCAGCCCGGCAGCGTGCCTATCGGGAAGAAGGTCCCGCTGAAGAAGAACAGCGGGGTGCCGACCATCGTGAACACCAGGGTCAGCATGTGCGTGCTTGGCGCTATCGCGGCTGCGATCAACCCGAACCCGCCGAACATGAACCCGGTCAACAGTCCGATTCCAAGGATGCCGATGGCCCACGGTGATTCGACGAGGCCGATAGCCGTCGCAAACGCCAGCACTGCGGCCGTCGTCATCAAGGCGCGCGTCGCGCCCCACGTGATCTCCCCCAGCGCCAGCTCGCGCATCGAGACCGGCGCGGCGAGGATACTGTCGTAAATGCGGTTGGTCTGCAGCCGCCGGTACGCTCCCCATGAACACTCGAACAGCGCGTGCCACATGGCGTTGCCGACGATGATTCCCGGCGCTACAAACACGGCGTACGT